>DATBNA010000373.1:0-2186 GCA_036554545.1 Hyphomonadaceae bacterium | reverse complement strand
TGTAGAGCGGGCTGGTGGTACGAGTGTCCTTGCCCACATCTCTACCCTCTGCGAGTTGCGGACGGAATTTCCGACGGGGCGCGACGCTTGCCCCGCTCCGGCGCCGCCGCCAATGCAGCGCCTACAATCGTCTGTGCTTCCTCGAGGATGCGGCGCAAGTGGTCGATCCCGCGAAAGCTCTCTGCGTAAATCTTGTAGATGTCCTCCGTCCCCGACGGGCGCGCCGCGAACCAGCCGCTTTCCGCGGCCACCTTCAACCCGCCGATGGGCGCGCCGTTGCCGGGCGCATGAGTGAGGATCGTGTGGATTGTTTCGCCCGCCAGATCGGTGTGCGTCACCTGTCGTGATGAGAGGCTCTCCAGTACTGCCTTTTCATCTGCAGTCGCCGCCGCTTCCACGCGGTCATAGACCGGTTCACCGAACTCGTGGGCGAGTTCACGGTAGATTTCGCCGGGATCGCGGCCGGTCCGCGCCGTGATCTCCGCGGCGAGCAACGACGGGGCGATTCCATCCTTGTCCGTCGTCCAGACGCTGCCATCCAGGCGGAGGAAAGATGCACCCCCGCTTTCCTCTCCACCAAATCCCAGCGAGCCGTCGAGCAGGCCATCAACGAACCATTTGAAACCAACCGGTACCTCGTAGAGATTCCGGCCCAGCTTCGACGAGACGCGATCGATCATCTGGCTGCTAACGACCGTCTTGCCGACCGCCGCTCCCTCGCGCCACTTCGGCCGGTGCTGGAAAAGGTAGTAGATGGCTGCCGCCAGGTAGTGGTTGGGCGGCAGCAACCCCGCGCTTCGGGTCACAATGCCGTGGCGATCGTGGTCAGTGTCGCAGGCGCAGGCGATCTCGAAGCGATCCTTCAGATCGATCAATCGCTGCATCGCATAGGGCGAAGAAGGGTCCATGCGGATCTTCCCGTCCCAATCCACCGTCATGAAGCGAAAGGTCGGATCGACCTCCTCACTGACGATGTCAAGGTTGAGCCCGTAGCGTTCGGCGATCCGCGCCCAGTAGTGGACGCCAGCGCCGCCCAGCGGATCCACGCCGATACGGATCCCTGAGCTGCGGATCGTATCGAGGTCGATCACGTTGCCGAGGTCGGCGACGTAGGCATCGAGGAAATCGTGCTCGCGGGTGCTGGCAGCGCGGCGTGCCTGTTCCAACGGGATGCGCCGCACGTCCTTCAGTCCACCTTCCAGCAGGGCGTTGGCTTCGGCTTCGATCCGATCGGTGATGCCGGTGTCGGCTGGACCGCCGTTCGGCGGGTTGTATTTGAAACCGCCGTTATCGGGTGGATTGTGCGACGGCGTAACGACGACGCCGTCCGCCAGTCCGTTCTCGCGTCCGCGGTTGTAGGCCAGGATCGCGTGTGAGATCGCCGGCGTCGGTGTGTATTCCTTGTCTTTGGCGATCATCACTTCGACGCCGTTTGCGGCCAGCACCTCCAGCGCGCTGGCGAACGCTGGCGCGGATAGCGCATGCGTGTCGAAGCCGAGAAACAGCGGGCCATCAATGCCTTTGCGCTTTCGGTAAGCGCAGATCGCCTGACTGATCGCCAGCACATGCGCTTCGTTGAAGCTGGTCTCGAATGCGGAACCGCGATGCCCGGAAGTGCCGAAGGCGACGCGTTGCGCGGGCACTGAGGGATCGGGACGTTCGCTGTAGTAGGCGGTGACCAGCCGCGGCACATCGACCAGCACACCCGACGGTGCAGGTTTCCCGGCGAGCTTGCTGAGTTGCGTGCTCAGACTCGCACCCGCGTACTTCGTGTGACGGCGAGCGGCACGCTCTTGGCGGCGATACACTGCAACAGTTCCGCCCAGGACTTCACGAACGCCTGCGCGCCGTCGCGCTGAAGCTCGGTGGCAAGCCTGTCGACATCGATGCCTGCCGAGGCGAAACGCGCCAGCACTTCTTCGGCGTCGCCGCCGTCTGCGGCCAGCGCGCCCTCGAGTTTGCCGCGCTCGGCGAATGCGCGCAGGGTCTTCTCAGGGATGGTGACGATGGTGTCTGGTGCGGCTAAAGCCTCGATGTACAGGGTGTCAGAGGCCTTGGGATCCTTGGTTCCAGTACTGGCCCAGAGCAGGCGCTGCGAACGCGCGCCGGCGGCGGCCAACTTGCGCCAGCGCGGCGAGGCCAGCAGCTCGCGATAGGCACGATAGGTGCGTGCGGCGATCGCGATG
>DATBNA010000350.1:0-14526 GCA_036554545.1 Hyphomonadaceae bacterium | reverse complement strand
CCAGCGCGATGTGCAGTCTCAGGCAGGCTGCGACATCGCAGATGAGCCACAAGGGCGTGCGCGTTCTTCCTTTCATGGCCGGAAGTATCGCCCCGCAAAAAGGCGGCGGGGAAAACGCGCGTCAAATCCCCCGGTTGTTTTTTGCTTGTGCTCTGAAATGGCTCACGAAGTTTTTCGCGACGGTGGTTTGAGACCGGCGGATTTCGAGCGGTTTTTTGCAGGGCTGGAAGCGGACGCAAGTCCGCGTTCCCCGTGCAGGCGGGGGATGGTGGAGGTAGGGGGAGAGTGAGAGGTCTGGTGCGCGCAGGACCAACGCACCCGTGCCGACTGCTGCTTCAGACCAGCACTTCGACCTGCGCCCAATGCGTCACGCGGATGGAAGGCGGATCGGTGCGCGTATCGAGCCGACCACGGATTCGCAGGCGGGCGCCGGTCGACAGGCCCTGCGCCGTCTCGCGCAGGCGTTCGCCGATTTCGAGCCTGATGCCTGCAGGTGAAAGGTGCGCGACGCAGTCGCCGGCTATGTCGCCGGTTTCCACGACAGTTCCCTCCACGATGGCATAGGATGGCGCGCCGGAAAGATCGTCGAGTTCGCGCACGCGCCAGTGGTCTAGCGACCATAGGCCCCGGCGGGCTGCCCGCGCCTCTTCCTCGAACCTCAGCAGGCGCGCGGCGCGGCGGGCATTGTCGGGCCAGGTGCGGACGCGGGCGGCGCCCTGGCGGATCATCAGGCCGTTGAGCCAGAGGTCGGCGCCGGTTTCGTCGCGGGCGATGACGTGGGCGAGTGCGCGGCCATAGTCATCGCGCGTGAGACCGCCATACCAGAGGCGCGCCTCCCGCCCCACGGCGGCGGCCTCCAGCACGGCTCGTGCCTCGCGGGCAAAGGGTTCGCCCTCGCGGCCGTCATAGCCGGGAGCCGGCGCTTCGATTTCCACCAGCCGCACGCGCAGGCCGGTGTCGAGACCGAGCAGGTCGCCGTCGGTGACTCTCGCGATCCGCCCCAGTTCTCCGCCGACAAGGTCGGCCTGAGCGCCACAACCCATGGCGAACAGGGCAAGACCGACCCCGAAGCGGCGCCGTGTCGCAATCCCCCAAAACGCGCCCGATTCCCCGGACATTTTCCCTGCTGCCCCAACCTTGCCCGCCATGCTGGCGAAGCCGGGGTTTAGCAGGCATAAGACGCCCGCCGACCCCGTAGCTCAGCAGGATAGAGCAACGGTTTCCTAAACCGTAGGTCGCAGGTTCGAATCCTGCCGGGGTCGCCAGACTTGGGATTTCTGGCCGGGTTTTCCGGTTTTCCGCATACTGAACTGTCTGTCATGCTCGCGACGCGGCGCGGCGCCTCAGCCCGTTGCGCGGAACTTGCAATCCCGTAGAACAAATCCTCGCTAAGCCGCGGATATGTGGGGCGGCAGGACCAGTAATGGATTTGACTAATTTCTCCGAACAAGCCGGCGCCCTGTGGGGCCAGGCCGAAGCTGCGCTGGCAGGCATGCCGTGGCTTTCGGGCATCGGGCTCGTTTTCGCGCTGGGCGTCGGCGTGGCGCTTGCCGTGCTCGCGCTCGCGGCTGTCGCCCACTATGCGATGGCGGGCCGGCGGATGATGCTGGCCGCGGCAGTGAAGCGCGACAGCGATGTGGGCGCACGCATCATCGTGGCGCGCGGCGGCATCGGCCGGCAAAAGCCTGTCTCGGCTTTCATGCACAAGGCGATCGAGGCCTATCTCAAGGACTACATGTTCGGCGGCCCGTTCCGCATCACGCGCTATCCGGGCGGCATCGACAACGAAGACCAGGCTGCCAGGCTTCTGGCGCGCACCGATGCCGATCTTCTCGTCTGGGCGGAAAGTCCGCGCGGGACGAAGGGCGTTGCGCGCATCCTCAGCCGCCCCAGCAACACGTTCGAACAGCAGCGCCCGGCGATGACGCTGGCCATGCCGAAGGAAAACACGGCGTGGACCGACGCGCTCGCGCGCGCGATGGCCTATGGCGCGGCCAAGCAGTTCCGCCCTGCACTGGGCCGGCCGCAGGACTTCCGGCCGGAGCGCCTGCAGCCGGTGGTGGAGTCCCTGCTCTCCATCCTCGGCCAGAGGCCGAAGGCGGATCCGAAGCTGGTGGCGGAACTGGTGGACGATGCATCGGCTGGGGCGCTCCAGCTTGCACTGGCGGGAGACGACGCCTGGGTCGACCGGTCGGTCGATATCGCGCGCGCGACGCTGGCAGAGATCAATCGCTCCGCCTCGCCTGACCGCTGGATCGCGGCCAACATCACGTTGGGCCGCGCGCTTCGCCTCAAGGCGGAGAAGAAGTTCGACCCGGTGATGTTGCGGGAAGGCATCACCTATCTCACCGAAGCGCTCGAGGCGCTGCGCTCGGAACCGCGGTTCAAACTCGCCGAGTCGGCGGCTCACGCCATCGGCGAGGCGCAGAAGCTTCTTGGCACGCGGCGCAAGTTCTCGATTACCGGCGGCGGGCTGTAGGGGCGCATTGGGGGCGGACCCCGAAGTCCACGCACTCAAACCACCCTACGCAGCCTTGCGGCGCTGTTCCTGAACCGGCGTTGCGACCACAGGTTCCGGTCTCGGTGCGGGGCGCGGAGCGGGCGCGGGGTTCGGCGCAGACTTCGGTTCAGCCTTGGGCTTCGCCGTCTTCACCTTCACGGGCTTGGCCTTGGCGACAGCCTTCGCCGGCTCTGCAGGCGTTTCCGGCATGCATTTCAGGCAGCGGCAGTTCTTGCCGATGTACTCGTCGAAATAGTCCTTGCCATAATCGTAGGAGAGTTCCTCGCCCGCCTCGATATCGCGCAGGGCGTATATGTAGACGCGGCGTTTGTGGACCACCGGATCGCAATTGGGCTTGCAGGAATGGTTGATGTAGCGGGCGCGGTTCGACCGCGGCGAGCCATCGAGGGTCTTGCCCGGCCCGATATCCCACAGATAGCGCGAATTGCTGGCCAGGTATTCTTCCCTGCTGAGGAGCTTGCCGGTGTATTCGATGATGCATGCGCCTTTCGGTATCGGCGTCTTCGCGAAGAGCCCGAGCCCTGCCCGTGCGCGGCGCACGGCCAGATCGAAATCGCCCGGCTGGTAGCTCTTCCTTGGCATCGGCTTCCTGTAGCGGTTGGTGATGAAGCGCGCGTTACAACGCAAACCACATCGTGATGGCAAGCTCATAGTTGAAGAGAGCAACGAAAAGTTTGCAGGATTTGTTCCCGCGCCTCTTCGCCGCCCTCTCCCGCTCAACGGTTGTCCAGCTGCGAGCGCACCGCGGCGAGCCCTTCGCGGGTGATGCGATAGGGCGCGCCCGATTCGCTGCGGATGAGGCGGCGGCGCTTCAGTCGCCTGAAGACGCCGAGCGTGCAGTCCGCCAGCTTCCAGCCGTCGCGTGTGATGCAGTCCACGGCGATGATGTCGCCGCGGTCGTCCTTGTGATGGTTTATGCGCCCGCCCTGAGCGAGCGCGTGCAGCGTTCGCTGCTCGTGCTTCGAGATGTTCACTTGTGAGAGCCTGGTCTGAACGTGGAGAGGCGCGCCGGGCCCGGGCCGCGGCGGTCGTTCAGCGTGAGCTGGCGCTGGCCTCAGCAACCCCGTTTCCCAATTGCTTGGGGGGTCAGGCGGCGCGGCTCACGGGCTCAGGCAATCTCGAATGGCATCCATCGGCTCCCTGGAGGGGAGAAGGCGCGGGATATGGCGGGTGTCGCGCATTGGGTCAAGCCGCCTTCTGTGCGCTGCAGCAGGGCCTGCCGCTGCCGTCAACGCCACGGCCAAAAAATCTTGTCCCCTCCGTTGACAGCAGGGAGTACAGGCGTACTCTCAAGAATACGGGTGTAATCCATGACGCAGATTTCCGAAGCCGAGTCGAAAATCATGGAGGCGCTGTGGCGCAAGTCGCCGCTGACCGCCGAACAGATATTCGCCGCCGTCGGCAAGGCCAACCAGTGGGCGCCGGGCACGGTGAAGACGCTCGTCACCCGGCTCCTCAGGAAAAAGGCGATCGCGGGCGCGCGAGAGGGGGATGCCTACTGCTACCGGCCGCTGATCGCCCGGTCGGCCTATGTGCAGTCGGAAAGCCAGGGCCTGCTGGACCGCCTGTTCAAAGGTGAAGTCGCCCCTCTCGTCGCCCACTTTGCCGAAAACGAGAAACTTTCGGCCAAGGACATCCGCCAGCTCAAGGCGCTGATCGCCAGGATAGAAGAGGACGAGAAGTGACCGACATCCTTCTTGTGCTGCTGAAGGTCAATTTCGCCGCCGCCGTGGCCGTGGCGATCGTGATGACGGCGCGCAAGAAGGTGCGCGAGACGATGGGGCCGGACGCGGCCTACCTGATGTGGGCGATCGTGCCGGTGGCGATGCTGGCGGTGCTGATCCCCTCGCGGATCGTGTTGGTGGAAGCACAAGGGGGGACGGGTCCGGTCAGCCGTTTCTGGGGAGAGGCGCTCTGGCCGTTCGCGGCCGTGCTGGTGCTCGCCTGGATGACCGGCGTGATCCTGATGGCGGGCGAGCTGCTGAAGCGCCAGCAGCTGTTCATGGAGGATGTCGGTTTCAGGAAGGCGGGGCCCGCCGTGGTGGGTTTCTTCTATCCCTATGTCGTGACGCCGGCGGATTTCTCGAGCCGCTTCAGCGACGAAGAGCGCGCGCTGATCCTTGCGCACGAACAGGTTCACCTCGAACGCCAGGACATCCGGATCAACGCCGTGGTCGCCGCCATGCGGTGCCTGTGCTGGTTCAACCCTCTCATTCACATCGGCGCGCATTACCTGCGCGCCGACCAGGAATTGTCGTGCGATGCGGCAGTCATCGAACGGCGACCGAAGGCTCGACGCGCCTATGCGGAGACCCTTCTCAAAACCCAGCTGGCGGATCGGTCCTTGCCGGTTGGATGCTACTGGCCCTCAGGGACCTCACACCCTCTGATGGAACGCATAGCCATGTTGACCAGAACTCCCTTCTCCGGACGCCGGCGCATAGCCGCGGCGGCGGCCGTGCTCACCCTGGTGAGCGGCGGAGGGTTTGCGGCGTGGGCCGCGCAGCCTCCACGCGAGGTGGTTGCGGCGCCTGCCGAAGACGAAGCCCTGAACGACGCCACGCAGCTCTTCGTCGCCCGCGCGGGCAGGACGGAGATCTTCGTGATCCTGGAGCCGGATGATGTGATCGAGGTGCGGCCGCCCAGCGCCAAACCAGCACCCTAGCTCCGCCGGACTTTTGTCAGAACCCAAGCAATGGAGACCTCGATGTACGGGGTAATGAGAGAACGCGCGCGTAATCGGCCGATGCAGATCGCTGGCCTCGCCGTATCGGCTCTGGCGACAGTGGCCGCGGCCAACCTCCTGATGAGCGGTTTTGGAAACTTCGTCGACGCCTTTGCGCCGCCGGATCCCATGACGCTGAAGACGATCACGCCGGAGAAGGAAACACCGCCGCCTCCGGAGTTCATCAGACCCGATGACGAAGTGAAGCTTTCCGCGACACCGGTGTTCACATCCCCTGACCAGACCTTCGTCTACGAGGAGGAGAAGGAGAAAACCGCGATCACCGGTATGGCAGGCAACGTCACCCGGACCGGCGAAGCGGGCGCCGCCATCGCGCCGGCAAAAACGGTGCGCGTCGCGCCGAAGATGCGGTCACGGGAAAAACCGCCCTACCCGGGGACCGAGCGGCGTGCACACAACCAGGGCGACACCAGCCTCGGGCTCTGCATCGATGCACGCGGGCGCGTCACGTCTGCAAATCTCGTGAAGTCGAGCGGTCATCCGAAGCTCGACGAGGCGGCGCTCAAATGGGTGACGGGCGCACGCTTCTCGCCGGGCACAGTGGACGGGGCGCCTCAGCCAGTTTGTGGACACACGGTCGTCTACGAGTGGAGGCTCGAGGACGCACGATGACGAGTTGAAGCCCTGCCCCAGCAAGGCAGGGCGAAGCCGGCGCGCCAGGACGCCCCACGTTCCGGCCGGCTGTGGAGCGCCTCCCTCCTCTCCTCCCCGGGGAAGGGGCGCTCCAAACCTTTCAGCGCCCGCCGCGCGAGCCTTCGATCACCGAGCGGCGCAGGCGGACCATGCCGCGGATCCAGCGGTCATAGTCGCCGGTCTTGCGCTGCATGTAGGTGACGACCTGCGGGTGCGGCAGGATGAGGAAGCGTTCTTCGGCAAGGCCTTCCACGACGGTCTGGGCGACCTGTTCGGGCGAAAGCACGCCGTCGACATTCTGCGAGCCGGCTGCGCCGCCGAGCATGGGCGTGTCGACGGCCTGCGGGCACAGCAGGGAGACGCCGATGCCGTTCTCCTTCGTGGCGATGGCGAGGTGTTCGCCGAAGCCGATGGCGGCGTGCTTGGTGGTGGAATAGGCGGCCGAGCCGATCTGGCTAAGCAGGCCGGCGGCGGAGACGGTGTTGAGGAAGTATCCCGACTTGCGGGCAATCATGCCAGGGAGCGCGTACCGGGCTGCATAGACATGGGCCATGACGTTGACGCCCCACGACGTCGCCCATTTTTCGTTAGTCGGCGAGCCGGGATTGTCGATGTCGGGATCGGCGCCGCCGATGCCGGCGTTCGAGCAGAAGAGATCGATGCGGCCGAACTTCTCTTCGGCAGTGCGCGCCAGCCTCGCGACATCAGCCTCGTTGGCGACGTCAGCCTGAATGGCGATGCCGCCGATCGACTTCGCGACAGCTTCAGCGCCAGCGCCGTTGAGGTCGGCAACGATCAGCGCCTTGGCGCCTTCCTTGTGAAAGCGTTCCGCAAGCGCCTTGCCGATGCCGCTTGCTGCGCCTGTAACGATGACGACCGTGTCGCGAACCTGCATCGCTTTCTCCCTGTACGGCGCTGATGGGTTTGCAGCGTCGATACGACGGCGCGGCAGGGAGGTCCATGGCAGTGGAAAGCGTCAGGGCGCCGGTGCAGGCGTAGCTGTGGGAGACGGCTGGTAGACCCCGTGGACGCGCCAGTATTCGTCCATCGCGGAGAAGGCGGCCCGGTAGGCGGGATTCCGCTTCGAGAGCGTCGAGGGCAGAAGGATCAGTACGAGCTGGCGGCCCTTCGCCGTGTCATAGCCGTAGGCGACGACAGCGGCGCGGCCGCCCTGCGGCGGCTTCACCGCGATCGAGCTCGCCATCATCGGCGGCATGCCCTGCTGGTTTACTGCATCGACGCGGCCGAGAGCTGTGATCTCTCCGAACTCGCGCGCAGCGATCTGGTGCGCTTCGGGGAACCAGAGCGCGAGAGAACCCGTCGCCGGCTGGACCGCCTTGTAGACCAGCCGCACGCGAAGCCCGCGCCCCTGATCGGCCGACGATGCGGACCACTCGGTGGAGTTCTTGTACAGCGTCCAGCCGGCGGGCAGGTTTTGTGCGGCTGCAGCGGAGCCGAGGGTGAGTGCGGCCGCAGCCGCAAGAGCAAGACGGGTCATGATGAACATGAATTGATTTTCACCCGCCAGCGCCGTGCGGGCAAGTGCAAAGGGCGCCTCGGCATCAGCGGCTAGTGGCGTCCCGCCTTGGCCAGCATGGCGCCCACAATGTTCGAATAGTCGTCCGTCCAGGGCCGGCCGCCGTCGGAGGCCAGGTCCTGCCAGTCGCCGGTCCTGCGCAGGCGTTCGATCGCCTCGGGATTCATGGACACGACTACAACTTCCGACGCCGTGGCGCCGCGCTGTATCTGCTCGCTGGTCGGGAAGTGGCGACGCGTGATCGCTGTTGCGCCCAGGGTTGCAGCGGTGCGTGCGAGCACCGGACGAAGATCGATATGGCGGTTGGAGACGTTGTAGATCAGCACGCCGTCCCGACCGACGCGGTCGAAATAGATCTTCATGGCCTCGCTTGTGACGAGGTGCACCGGAACGGAGTCCGACGAGAACGCGTCGAGCAGGAGGACGTCATAGGTCTTGCCCTGCATGGCGGCGAGCTTGAGCCGGGCGTCGCCGACAAGGATCGGGGCCTTGGGCTGGCATTCGCTCATGAAGGTGAAGCGCGAGGGATCGAGCGCGACTTCAACCATCAGCGGATCGATCTCGAAGAACGTCCAGTCCTGCCCGGGCCGGGCGTAGCAGGCGACCCCGCCAATGCCGAGACCGACGATACCGACGCGCCGGGCGTCGCTGAAGGTCTCGATCGCCTGTCCGATCGGCGAGCCCTTGGAATAGTAGGAACGCGCTTCGAAACGATCGCCCGTCAGCGACTGCGAACCATGGATCGTTGTGCCGTGCATCACGTAGCGCGAGTTTGTCGCCGGATCATCGACGACGCTGACGACGCCGAAGAAGCTGCGCTCGGTGGAAACGGTCGTCACTGGCTGGAACATGAAGCCGATCGGCGTCGCCATGGCGAGAGCCGCGGCGGCGCCGGCCGGCGCGCGGCGCGACATGATGATGGCGGCAAAGCCGGGAACCACCAGGGCAAGCTGCAGAAGCGGCGTGACCGGGGCGTTGGCGATCCTGAAGCCTGCGGCGGCAAGCAGCGCTACGGCAGCGATGCCCAGGAAAACCAGCGTGGCGCGCGCCGGGCGAGGCGCTCCGACGCCAAGCAGGCCGAGCGAGACGATCAGCATCAGTGGATATTCGATCACGTTGTCGAAAATCACCGGCGCGAGGAGCGCATTGAAGGCGCCGCCGAGCACGCCGCCAAGTGACATGATGAGGTAGAACTGCGTCAGGTGCGAGGCGTGCGGACGGCGGGCCGTGAGGGCGCCGTGGCAGGCGAGCGCGATGGTGAAGAGCGCAAAGAGATCCGCGCCCATCGCGAGCGGCAGGGATTTCGGCGTCACGCCGGACAGCATCAGCGCGACGAAGGCAGCGGCAAGCGGGGCGGCCATCACCGCGATCGCGTGCGGTACGACTGGCTTGCGGCTGAACGCTATGACGAAGGTGAGCAGGTAGATGATCAGCGGCGGCGCCCAGAGGAAGGGCGCTGCGGCGACATCGGTCGTGATGTGGGTCGTAACGCCGACGAGGAGGCTGGAAGGGGCAAAGGACAGCGCCAGCCACATCGCGCGCTCGCGCCAGGTGATGGCGGAAGCAGCCTCGGCCGGACGGGCGGCTTCGGACGCGGCGTCCGTCCGCGGCCGGCTCACAGTCCAGCCCGCATAGAGCAGGACAAGGGCGAGCGCGCCGTAGCCGAGCGTCCAGAACGAAGCCTGATCGGCGAGCGGCGCAAAGGGTTCGACCAGCAGCGGATAGGCGGCAAGGCCAAGCAGGCTGCCCAGATTGCTCGCGGCGTAGAGGTGGTAGGGGTCAGCGGCGTCCGACAATCCAGATTTGGCATACCAGTGCTGGATCAGGGGAGCGGTCGCCGATAGCGCGGCGAAGGGCGGCGCGATCGAAATGACGAAGGTGCCAATGAGCCACCAGACCGGGTTGTTCGCATCAGGCTCGCCCATGGCGCCTGACATGTGCAGCGGCAGGCAGGCGAAACCTACTAGCAGAACAACGGCGTGGATGATGAGCTGAAGGCGTCCGGACTTCAGGCGGCTGAGCGCGTGGGCGTAGGCGTATCCGGCCAGCAGCGCAGCCTGGAAGCAGACAAGCGAGACGTTCCAGACGGCAGGCGCTCCGCCCAGCAGCGGCGTCGCCATGCGCGCGAACATCGGCTGAACCAGGAAGATCAGCGCTGCGCCCATGAAGGACGTAGCAACAAAGGGAACGGCGCTCACGCGACCAAGACGACCGGCCGTAATACCGTCCAACACTGGCAACCCCATGCATCGGCGCCTGACGCGCTAACGGCGGAATGAAGCATGGAACGGCTAAGGCTGATTTAAGCTGGCCGGTTAAGTCCGCGTTTACGTGCGTAAAGGTGCGGGCTTTTTTGAAGAGGCGCTTGGATTCGACGGCATCGGCGTCGAAGCGGTTCGTGTCTTTCTCATATTCCTGGAGGTACGATTCACTTGCTGGCAATCGGCGTTCACGACTCGTGAACCCGGCGTCGGCATTTTGGTAACCATGATGGATCGCGAGTACACCTGGTCATCGATCTTCGCATGGGGCCTCACCCTGTCGGGCGCCACGCTGGCCACTGCCGGCGTCATCGGCATGTTCTGGCCGCAGCTTGATATCGTCTGGGTGTGCGTTGCCGCTTTTGCCGGCATGATGGCGTTCGGCATCGGCCTGGTGAACTGCTCGGCTGCCGGCGCGCTGCAGGCGATCAAGCATTGCAAGCCCAACGGACGGCGGGTGGACTGGGCCGTGCTCGTGCCAGCGCTCGCCTGCTGCGTCGGTTTCGCATTCGCCACCAATATCGGCGTTCATTTCGGCTGGGAGATGTTGAAGGCCAACGCGCCTGCGGACGCCCGGCTTCCACCCGCCGCCATCGTCGATGCCGTGTTCTACGTCTTCGCCTTCGCCAAGCCCGCGATGGCCTGGATCGTGGAAGGCCGGAAAACGATGGACGCCGAAGATTTCGCCGCCCGCCAGGCCCTGCGCCGCAGGGAAGCCGCCGACATGGCGGCCGCCGAAATCGCGCTGGAAGCCGCACGTACTGAAACAGCCCGGGCCAGCATTGCGACTGCCGAGCCTGCTGCGACCGCAACATCCGAAACCGCAGAGCCGAAGCCCCGCGCGCCGCGCAGGCCCAAGACAGAAGAAGAGCTTCGCGAAGCCGCCCGCCGCGCCGTCGCCCGCCGCGCCGCCGCCTTCCGCGACCAGAACATGACCACCCACGTGCGCGCCGTCGATCTGCCGCCCAAGGACACGCCCGTGACGCCTCAGCTGATTGCGTCGACGGCGGACGGCCTTCTGGAGCGCGGTGAGAAACCGTCCCTGCCCCGTATCGCCGAACTCATGGGCGTCACGGAGGAGCGGATCGAACAGACCTGGCCTAAAGGCGTCCCGCTGGACGGCACCGGCAAGATCCGTGCGGCCTGATGGGTTTGCGCAGTTAATAGCCGTGAACCTTGATCACGGGCCATGTCTTGATCCAGCGATCCAGTGTTCGACTCAGTTCATCGAGCATTTCGGCAATCTCGATTCTCGCGGCGAGATACTTCCTGAGCGTACGCGGGATTGGTAGCTGCCGCTGAAGATTACCTTGCAAACTTTTTGAACGTCGGCCGTTTGGGTTCGACGGCGTCGGCGCCGAGGCGGCGTTTCTTGTCTTCCTCATAGTCCTGGAAGTTGCCTTCGAACCATTCGACATGGCTGTTGCCTTCGAAGGCGAGGATGTGCGTCGCGACGCGGTCGAGGAACCAGCGGTCGTGGCTGATGATGACGGCGCAGCCGGGGAAGTCTTCGAGGGCGGCTTCGAGCGCCTGCAGCGTTTCGACGTCGAGGTCGTTGGTCGGCTCGTCGAGCAGGATGAGATTGGCGCCTTCCTTGAGCATCTTGGCGAGGTGCACGCGGTTGCGTTCGCCGCCCGAGAGCTGGCCGACCTTTTTCTGCTGATCGACGCCCTTGAAGTTGAAGGCGGAAACGTAGGCGCGCGAGGGCTGTTCGACGTCGCCGACCTTGATGATGTCGAGACCGCCGGAAATTTCCTGCCAGACCGTGTTCTTGTCGTTGAGACTGTCGCGCGACTGGTCAATGAAACCGAGCTTCACGCTCTCGCCGACCTTGAACGTACCGCCATCGGGCTTCTCGCGGCCTGTGATCATCTTGAACAGCGTGGTTTTGCCTGCGCCGTTGGGACCGATCACACCGACAATGCCGCCCGGCGGCAGCTTGAAGGAGAGATCCTCGATCAGGAGGCGGTCGCCGAACGCCTTGTTGATGTGTTCGGCCTCGATGACGTTGGAGCCGAGGCGCGGACCAGGCGGGATACGGATCTGCGCGGTCGTGATCTTCTCGCGCTCGGCCTTCGCCGCCATTTCCTCATAGGCCTGGATACGGGCTTTCGATTTGGCCTGCCGCGCCTTGGCGGAGGCGCGCACCCATTCAAGTTCGCGGTTGAGCGTCTTCTGGCGGCCTTCTTCCTCGCGCGCTTCCTGCGCCAGCCGCTTCGCCTTCTTCTCCAGCCAGGTCGAGTAGTTGCCTTCGTAGGGAATGCCCTGCCCGCGATCGAGCTCGAGGATCCAGCCCGTGATCTGGTCGAGGAAATAGCGATCATGGGTGACGAGGATTACGCAACCTGGAAAGTTCATCAGGTAGTTCTGCAGCCACGCCACAGATTCAGCGTCGAGATGGTTGGTCGGCTCGTCCATCAGGATCATGTCGGGCTTGGACAACAGCAGCGCGCAGATGGCGACGCGGCGGATCTCGCCGCCTGACAACTTGGTGACGTCGGATACGCCGGGAGGACAGCGCAGCGCCTCCATCGCCATCTCGATTTTCGAGTCGATGTCCCAGGCGTTGGCGGCGTCGACCTGCTCCTGGAGCTTGGTCATCTCTTCCATCAGCTCGTCAGTGTATTCTTCGCCGAGCTTGGCCGAGAGTTCGTTGAACCGGTCGACCAGCAGCTTTTCAGGACATTTCGAGGCGATGTTGTCGAATACGCTCTTGGTCGGGTCCAGCTTCGGCTCCTGTGGCAGATAGCCGATCTTGATCCCCTCCGCCGCCTTGGCCTCGCCGATGATGTCGTGGTCCTCGCCAGCCATGATGCGCAGCAGCGTCGACTTGCCCGAGCCGTTGACGCCGACCACGCCGATCTTTGCGTCCGGCAGGAAGTGCAGGCGGATGTTCTCGAACACCTTCTTGCCGCCGGGGTAGATCTTGGTCAGGCCGTCGAGGTGATAGACATATTGATAGGCGGGCATTCAGGGTTTCCTGCGGGCCGGGGAAATAGCGGGGCCTAGATGCGCTGCCGCAGGCGCGAGATCAAGCCGCCGCAATGCGGCATTCGCAGGCGCGGCATAGCCTGCTCGCCTGCGGCGACATTGGTCTCGCCAAACGAATTACGGTGTGGAAATGTCTCGTCCCAAGGGCCGGGACGGGTCCTGTGAACTACGACGCCTCGGGAACAACCCAGAAGCAGGCAAAGTCGAGTCGGGAGAGGAAAACTCAATGTCCACTGGAACCGCCGCCGCGGGCGCCGAGCCCGTAGCCCATCGCACGACGCCCTATGCGTGGGTCGTGCTGGCGATGCTGGCCTTCATCTACATCTTCAACTTCCTCGACCGGCAGCTGATGTCGACGCTGATCGAGTCGATCAAGAAGGACACCGGCTTCACCGACAAGCAGATGGGCTTCATGACAGGGTTCAACTTCGCCCTGTTCTATACCGTCTTCGGCGTCATCGTCGGCTTCCTCGCCGACCGGACCAGCCGCCGCAACATCCTGTTCGCAGGCGCCTTCCTGTGGAGCGGCTTCACCGCGCTATGCGGCATGGCGCAGAACTATCCGGTGATGCTGGCGGCGCGCGCCGGCGTCGGCATCGGCGAAGCGGCCGGCGCCCCGCCCTCCTACTCGATCATCTCGGACTATTTCCCGCCGGAAAAACGCGGCCTTGCGCTCGCGCTGTTCTCGCTCGGCGTGCCGCTGGGCCAGGCCTTCGCCGTGGCTTTCGGCGCCCAGATCGACATCATCTGGGGCTGGCGCACGGCGTTCATCGGCATCGGCATCGCCGGCGTCGTCGCATCCATCCTGCTGCTGCTGATCGTGCGCGAACCCAAGCGCGGCGCGATGGATCATTCCGCCACCGTGAGTCGCGAACAGGCCGAGGCGAACGCCTCGGTGAAGGAAGGCTTCCTCTCGACAATGTGGCAGTTCGTAAGCCGGCCCATGCTGCTGTGGACCGCGCTGGGCTGCGGTTTCACCGCGTTCGTCGGTTATGCGTCGCTGGTCTGGAACGCGCCCTTCTTCCTGCGCGTGCTGGGCATGACGCGTGAAGAACTTTCGATCTGGTATGCACTGGCGATCGGTCTCGGGATCGGCCTAGGCACATGGGCTTCGGGCTGGCTGACCGACATGCTGGTGAAACGGTCGAAAGCGTGGGTCGCGCTCATGCCCGCGATCGCAATGGCCGCCGCGGCGCCGTTCTGGTATTTCTTCACTCAACAGTCCGAGTGGGGGGTGGCCGTCATCATCCTCTCGGTCCCGCTGTTCCTCACCATCATGTATCTCGCACCGGCGCTGGCGCTGGTGCAGAACTCGGTGAAGCCGTCGCAGCGCACGATGTCCGGCGCGATCCTGCTTATGATCCTCAACGGGATCGGGCTGGGCGGCGGACCGACGCTGGTGGGAACACTGTCGACCCAGTTCACCACCGAGAAGGTCGCAAGCGGCATGGATGCCGCCGCCGCGGGCATCGCCGGGCTCCGCGAAGCCATGGTCTGGATGACGCCATTCTACGCGGTCGCCGTCGGCTTCCTGCTGATGGAGATGATGGCGATCAATCGCGAGGTCAAAGCCGGTGGTCCGGTGCGTGATGGCGGTTTCCGCGCCGGCCTCGTGCTCGCGAGCGTCGGCATTGTGGGCCTCTACTTCCGGTTCCAGGATCTTGGCTTCCCGAATGCCATCGTGAACATGAACCTCATCGGCGCGTTCGGAGGCGCCCCGCTGGAGAACCAGATCGAGACGGTGTTCGATGTTTTCGTCTCGCTGTCACAGACCGTGTTCGCGATCTGGGGCGTCTGGCTGTTGGCGTCGGGCTTGATGCGGCTGGGCAAGAAACCT
>DATBNA010000345.1:0-4416 GCA_036554545.1 Hyphomonadaceae bacterium | reverse complement strand
CGCCACCAACGACCAGTTGCTGGACGCAATGTCCTTCGCCTTCCACCATCTGAAACTGGTGGTCGAACCTGGCGGGGCCTGCTCGCTCGCCGTCCTGCTCAACAACCGCAAGCACTTCGCCGCCCGCGGCCCCGTGCTCGTCATCCTCAGCGGCGGCAATGTCGATGCGGAGATGTTCTCCAGGGCGATTGCACGAACGCCGCCAGCCTAATCCGGCCGCCCGCGCTCCAGGTCTTTCGACAGCGTGATGTCCACCGGCTGGCCTGTCAGGCGATGCCGGTAAACCTGCGTATTCTCCAGCACGCGCTGGATGTAGTTGCGGGTCTCAGAGAACGGCACGCTCTCGATCCACTCCACCGCATCGACGCTGCTGCTGCGCGGATCGCCGAAGTCCGCGATCCACTGCCGCGCCCGGCTCGGACCCGCATTGTAGGCCGCCGCCGCCAGGATGTATGAGCCGTTGTAGTCGTCGACGAGATCGTCGAGGAAGCCGCGCCCCAGGCGCAGGTTGTACTGCGGATCATCCGTCAGCCAGCTCGAGCGGAAGGGCAGCCCCACCATCCGCGCCTCGGCCTGCGCATAGCGCGGCACCATCTGCATCAGCCCGCGCGCATCCGCCGAACTCACCGCGCGATGATTGAACTCGCTCTCCTGCCGCGACAGCGCCAGCACCAGCGCCGGCTCCGCCGATCCCGACCGCGGCGATTTCGGCAGCTCCATCAGCGGAAACACGGCGTCCGGCGCCAGCAGTCCGCGCCCCAGCCCCGCCTTCGCCCCGCGCACCGCCGAGCGCATCTCGAGATACCCGGCGCCGATGTCGAACAGCATCTGGTGTTCCATCGCCGTCGCCAGCGTATCGTCGATCGCATAGGAAAAACGTTCGAACGAGGCGAGCCGCCCGGTCTCCGCCAGCAGGATCGCCGACCGCACCATCGGCGTCTTCGCAAACGCCGCGCGGTCCTCGTCCGTCGGCGCTGCGGGCAGGGCAAAGCTGATCTTCGCCATCTCCGGCAGCCGCGCCTTCACCTTCTCCGCCGCCAGCTGGCCATAGAACACGTACGGATATTTTGCCGCCGCCTCATAGGCTGCCTGCGCTTCGGCGCCTTTCTCCTGCGCCACCAGCGCCTCGCCCAGCCAGTACTGCGCCCGCGATATGCTGATCGGCGTGCTCACTCCGGCGGCAAACGTCCGGAAGTGCGCCTCGGCCTTCACCGGGTCCTTCAGCTTGGCGAGCGCAATCCAGCCTGCCGTCCATTCCGCATCGCGGAAGGCCTCGCCGGGCGAGAGTCCATGTCCCGCCGCCAGCCTGTAGGCCGTCTGATAGTCGCGCTCGCGGATCATGCGGCGCATCACCGACTGCTTCTCGCTCCAGATCGCCTCGCGGCCGATTTCCGGCGCGCCTTCGCCATGGATGCGCAACAGCATGTCGAGTTCGCCCGACTGCTGCCCGCGCCGCTCGCGCCATCTCGCCCGCGCAAACAGCAGTCCCGGATCTTCCTGGTACTCGCTGGGGACAGACGCCACGCCGGCATCGGCATTCTTCTTGTTCTGCATCAGCGCGATACGAGCATCGATCAGCTTCTTGCGCCCCGCGCTCAGCCGCGAGCCCAGCGACTGCGCCGCGCTGACGTCGCTGCGCCAGAGATGCATGTCCGCCCGCGCGAAGTGGTCTTCCGCCGACAGCTCGCCGCCATAGGTGGCCTGGATCGTCCGCGCCGCTTCCGAAGACATCGGGATCGTCCGCCAGGCCTGACGGATCGCCGCGATCATCTCGTCGCGTTTGCCAGCCGAGTTGTACGCGTCCGCCAGCGCCAGCGCGCCTTCGCCGGTCTGCGGCCCCTTCGCCTTCAGCCAGGCGATGCGCTCCTCGCCTGTCAGGCTCGAGCGCCCGATCAGCTTCTCCGCCTGCTCCTCGATGTCGCCATAGCCCGGCCAGCCCTTGAACTCCTCCAGCGCCCGCGACAGGTCGCTGAAACCCATGCCCGCTGTCGCATCCGTTGCGATCCGCCAGCGGAGCAGGGCCTGCGCCCCCGGATCGTTCAACCGTCCCAGCGCCGAGCGCACTTCGCTCCAGCGCAGGTCGTCCGCCGCATCCAGCGCCCGGGAGAGCAGCGTGAACTCCCCTTGTTCCATCCACCGGGATTCGATCACCGGCGTCGGTTTCAGGGACGGCGCCGACGGATTGGCGAACGCTGCGCCTGCCGCCAGCCCCGCCAGGGCCGTCGCCCCCAGCAAACACTTCCCGATCCACGACATCCGCTTGCCAAACCCGGTCATGAAATGATTATCCCGCGAGTCGCGAACGGGTCTCCCCTCCGGGATACCGGCCCGTTTTCCGGAGACAGACATGATCTTCAAAGGGTCCATTCCCGCTCTCGTCACGCCCTTCCGCAATGGAAAGGTGGACGATAAGGCGTTTGTGGCCCTGGTCGAACGGCAGATCGCGGCCGGCACGCACGGGATGGTCGTCTGCGGCACGACGGGGGAAGCCTCGACGCTTTCGCACGATGAACACCGGCATGTTGTAGAGCTTTGCGTGAAAACGGCTGCCGGTCGTGTTCCTGTCATCGCAGGTGCTGGCTCCAATTCCACGGAGGAAGCGATCGGGCTCCTCCAGCATGCCAAGGCCATCGGGGCGCACGCCGCCCTGGTCGTGAATCCCTATTACAACCGGCCTACGCCAGAAGGCATATACGCACATTACAAAACTTTGAATGAAGCAGTGCAGCTTCCGATTTTCCTTTACAACGTGCCCGGTCGTACCGGTTCCGACATGTCCGTGGAGCTGATCGCCCGGCTGGCGAAACTGCCGAACGTCATCGGCATCAAGGACGCCTCGGCCGACCTCTCACGGGTCTCCCGGCACACCGCACTATGCGGCCCTGATTTCATCCAGATATCGGGCGAAGACCCCACGGCGGTCGGCTACAACGCCCTCGGCGGCGTCGGCTGCATCTCGGTCACCGCCAACGTTGCTCCAAAGCAAGTCGCCGCCATGCAGAACGCCTGCCTGCAGGGCGACTATGGTCACGCCCGCAAGATCAACGACACGCTCTCCCGCCTTCACCGCGCCCTCTTCCTCGAGGCGAGCCCGGCGCCCACAAAGTACGCGCTGGCGAAGCTCGGCCTTTGTACGGAAGACGTCCGCCAGCCGCTCGTGCCGGTCCAGAGCCAGGCGGTGAAGGACGAGATCGACGCCGCCATGAAGGAAGCCGGCGTGCTCTGATGGGCCAGCCACCGAAAGGCAAATCCGGCGGACAGAACCCGAAAGGCAAGACGCGGCGCGAACTCGCCCGCAAGCTCGTCGCCGAGAACCGCCAGGCCCGCCGCAACTACGAGATCGTCGACGACCTCGAAGTCGGCATCGTCCTCACCGGCTCGGAGGTGAAGTCGCTGCGCGAAGGCCGCGCCAACATCGCCGAGGCCTACGCCCGCGAAGAGAACGGGCAGATCGTCCTCGTCAACTCGACGATCCCGATCTACCCGCCCGCCGGCCAGTTCAATCACGAACCCGGCCGCAAGCGAGTGCTGCTCGTCAAGAAACGCGAGTACAACCGCCTCATGGGCGCCGTGCAGCGCGAAGGCCGCACGCTCGTCCCCCTCGAACTCTATTTCGGCGCCAGCGGCATGGCGAAGGTCAAACTCGCCCTCGCCACCGGCCGCAAGGCCCCCGACAAGCGCGACGTCGAGAAGAAGCGCGACTGGGACAGGCAGAAGGGCAGGCTGCTGAGGGACAGGGGGTAGTCGACTGCCTCTCTAAACGCCGCATCCCCCGCGAAGGCGGGGGCCCAGTCCAGCGAGCGGGCGCGCCCTCGCGGCCAGTCTTCCCACCGTCAGCGCCGTGGGTAGTGCCAGTGGCTGGCTCGCCCCGCTCCCTCATTGAAGAGGGAGAGAACTGCAGCGACCCGGACGGCATGAGCCGGTCCGATTGAGAAAATTGCGTTTTGAAGAGACCGCTACCGAACCTTGTCGCCATTCACTGTCACACGCCGCATATGCCGGCGATGACCGTGATAGTCGTTCAGCGCGAAATGCCAGACGCAGCGATTGTCCCAGAAGGCCAGCGAGCCCGGGCGCCAGCGGAAGCGGCAGGTGAACGCCTCGCGCCGGCAGACATCGAAGAGATAATCGAGCAGCGGCTTGCTCTCCTTCTTCGTCCAGCCGGCAAAACGCAGCGTGAAAGCCGGGTTCACATAGAGCCCCTTGCGGCCCGTCTCCGGATGCGTGCGCACCACAGGATGTTCGTACTCCGGCACATCATCGCCGACGACTTCGCTATCCATCGAGGCGCGCTTCTTCGACGACGCCCCGCTCGCGCCATACTCTTCCGCCGCCGAGTGGATCGCACGCAGCGACTCCAGTGTCTTCTTCAGCCCTGGCGACAGCGCCTCCCACGCCGCGTACTGGCTCGCGAAC
>DATBNA010000223.1:0-5803 GCA_036554545.1 Hyphomonadaceae bacterium | reverse complement strand
CCGCGCCAGGTTTCGTCGCGGATGCGGAGGACATCGCCGCAGCAGTGGCGAGAGGCCGCGAGCTTGCGATAGGAAACGGTCCCGATAACGCAATGAACGACGTCGGCGGCGTGTTCGATCTGCTGAAGCAGTCGGGCAAGGTCTGTGTCACCGGCTATTGCTATGGCGGGACGATGAGCTGGCTGGCGGCGGCGCGTATCAACGGACTGGCGGCGGCATCGTGCTACTACGGCGGCAACATCGCCCAGATGACGCAGATGACGCCGAGGTGCCCGACGATTTGCCATTTCGGCGCCAAGGATGCGCACATCCCGCTGGTTGGCGCCGTCGACAAGATCCAGGCGGCGCATCCCGACGTGCCGGTCTATGTCTATGATGCAGGGCACGGCTTCGCGCGGCGTAATTCGGCCGACTATGACGCCGCTTCCGACAAGCTGGCGTTCGAGCGGACGCTCGATCTGTTTGCGAAAAGCTGAAAATGTTTCGCGGTGGATGGCGCTGGCCCGTCCACCGCGATCAGCGCCTGAATCCACGGCCATCCGCTGGGAGACAGGCAGGCGTTCTGTCTAATCTACTTCGGAGGGTCGGCGACCGTGCCGGCAATTGCGCCGGCGGCAGCGCCGATGGCTGCGCCTTTTTCAGCGTCGCCGTCTCCGGTGTTGTTTCCGATGGCCGCGCCGGCGGCGCCGCCAACAGCAGCCCCCGTGAGCGTGCCGCAACCTGCCAGCGTGGCGGCGGCGACGACGGTCGCGAGGACAAGTTTCAGATTGGTCATGTTCATGCTCCCCAATTGGGCGCCGAACTAACGCATGGCATATTCGGCTGTTCCGCTGCGTGGACGGACGGGAATCTCGATGAAGCTGGTGTTCATCTTCGGGCCGGCCGCTTCCGGCAAGCTGACGGTTGCGCGAGAGTTGTCGGCGTTGACCGGGTTGCCGCTATTCCACAATCACCTTGTGGTCGACGCTGTGGCTGCGGTGTTTCCGTTTGGATCGCCCGAATTCATCCGCCTGCGCGAGGCAATGTGGGTGGCGATGTTCGCGGAGGCCGCGAAGGCCCAGCGCTCGCTTATCTTTACGTTCCAGCCCGAACCGACCGTACCTGAGGACTTTCCCGAACGCGTGCGCGAACAGGTTGCGGGTCATGGCGGCGAGGTGGCGTTTGTACGGCTCGAAGCCGCGCGCGATATTCAGGATGCGCGGATCGGCGACGACAGCCGCAGGAAGTTCGGCAAGCTAGTCTCGCTCGACCTGCTGCGCGAACTGAGGCCGGCTTTTGAGGCGTGCGAGGCGAGAATGCCGACGTCCGCCGTGACGATCGATACAGGAACCGTGCAACCCAGGCAGGCGGCCCTGCAAATCGCCGAAATGCTAGGTCTTTCGACCCTTCCCAGCGGGGCAGGCGCGGCCTAAAGGTCACCCCATGAGCAAGCCCGCGGACCGGACAGACGTGTTCAAGTCCGCCCTTTCAGCCGCTACACGCGCACTGGCAGGGCAGGACGAGCTGGCGGTGGAATATTCGGTCGACGGCGGCCGCGTCCAGGACGGCCAGATCACGCTGTCGACGCCGCCACGCGAGCTGACGCCGCTGGCGGCGGCGCGGGCGCGTGGACAGGCGGACGCACTGGCGCTGCGCGTGGCGCACCATGATGTGCGCGTGCATGCGCGCGCGCTTCCCCAGCGGGAGGATGCGCGCCGCCTCTTCGAGGCGGCGGAGCGTGCGCGTGTCGAGTCGATTGGCGCAGCGGCCATGGATGGCGTGGCGGAGAATCTCGACGCGGCGCTGTCGCAGCGCTGCGAGCGCGCCGGATATGGCCGCGCCATGGACAAGAGCCGTGCGCCGATGGACGACGCGCTGGAGTTCGTGCTGCGTGAGGTTCTGACGGGCCGAAAACTGCCGGCTGCGGCGGAGTCGGTGGCGGCGATGTGGCGCTCCGAGCTGACGGAGAAGGCGTCCGAAACGCTTGGGCAGGCTCGCGCCAAGATGGACGACCAGAAGGCGTTCTCGGCTCTGATGCGCAATCTCCTGCGCGACCTCGGCCTTGGGGACGAAACGTCAAACCTCAAAGAAAGTGAGGACGACAAGGAAGGCGAGGAAGAGGAAGGCGAAGCCAAATCGCAGGCGCCCGAGGAAGGCGAAGGTGAGGGGGACGGCGAAGGCGACGCCCAGGAGCAGGACGCAGGTGAAGCCGGCGAAGGCGAGCCGGGCGACGAAATCGAAGCGACCGCTTCGCTCGATGCCGATTCCGACATGGAGGCGAGCGAGGCGGACGACGATGAGCCCGCGACGCCGATCCGCCCGAACTGGCGCGACAGTGACGCCTTCAGGTCCGAGTACAAGATATTCACAACGGCTCACGACGAGATCGCGAACGCCGATGCGCTGTGCGATCCCGAAGAGCTGACGCGGCTGCGCGCCTATCTCGACGCGCAGCTGCAGGGCCTGCAGGGGGCGGTGTCGCGCCTGGCCAACCGGCTGCAGCGGCGGCTGATGGCGCAGCAGAACCGCAGCTGGATGTTCGACCTCGAGGAAGGCGTGCTGGATACGTCGCGCCTGACTCGCGTGATCGTCGATCCGACGGCGCCGCTATCCTTCAAGCAGGAAGACGAGAGCAAGTTCCGCGACACCGTGGTCACGCTGCTGCTCGACAACTCAGGTTCGATGCGCGGGCGGCCGATCATGGTGGCGGCGCTGTGCGCGGACATACTGGCGCGCACGCTCGAGCGTTGCGGCGTCAAGGTCGAAATCCTCGGATTTACCACCCAGGCATGGAAGGGCGGGCTTTCCCGCGAAGACTGGATCAAGGCCGGCAAGCCGCCCGGGCCGGGCCGGCTCAACGACCTTCGCCACATCATCTACAAGTCAGCGGATGCGCCGTGGCGCCGCGCGCGGCGCAACCTCGGCCTGATGATGCGCGAGGGGCTGCTCAAGGAAAACATCGACGGCGAGGCCCTGCTGTGGGCGCACGACCGGCTTATGGCGCGCGCCGAGCAGCGGAAGATCATGATGGTGATCTCGGACGGCGCGCCGGTCGACGACTCGACACTCTCGGTCAACCCCGGCAACCCGCTGGAGCGGCACCTGCGCGAAGTCATTGCGCACATCGAGGGTGTATCGCCGGTCGAACTGATCGCCATCGGCATCGGGCATGACGTGACGCGCTGGTATCGCCGCGCGGTGACGATCGTCGACGCAGAACAGCTGGGCGGCGCGATGACCGACAAGCTCGCCGAATTGTTCGGTGAGGAGGAGGCCAGGGCGGCAAAGGCTGCAGCGCGCATGCCGGACGCTGCGCCTCGCGACGACAGGCGTGGCGGCAGGACGCCGGCCGTGAGCGCCGGGCGCATGGTCAAGAAGACGAGCTTCCAGGAGACGGCCAGGGCGCGGAGGACTGCGAAGTGAGGCAAATGCTTCTTTCCGCTGCCATGCTGGCGCTGGCCGCCTGCGCAAGCACGCCGCACGACAAAGTCGTGCTGGACAATGTCGCGCGCGACTATGTGCGGCTGGTGCTGGAAATCGACGCGCACGAGTCCGGCTATGTCGATGCGTATTTTGGCCCGCCCGAATGGCGCGAGGAGGCTCGCAGGAATCCACGCGACCAGGTTGCCCTAAAGAAGGAAGCAGACCGGATTCGCGGCCTGCTTGCGCGTTTTCAATCTGAAGATCAGATACAGGTGCAGCGTGCACGGGTGCTGTCGGCCAATGTGACGAGCGCCCGCTTCCGACTCGACATGATTGGTGGTGAGAAGGTGGATTTTGCTGATGAGGCCGAGCGGCTGTTCGCTCTGCGCCCGCACCTCAACCCGCTGAGCAGCTATGATTCAGCGCTGGTCCGCATCGAGCAGCTCGCGCCGGGACCGGGGCCGCTGGCGGAGCGCGTCGATGCATTCCGGGCAAAGTATGCAATCCCGTCGGAGAAGCTGGCCGCCGTCATGGACGCGGCCATCGCCGAATGCCGCAAGCGTACCTTGCAGCACATCTCGCTGCCGCCCGGCGAAAGTTTCCGGATGGAGATGGTGAAGGACAAGAGCTGGGGCGCCTACAACTACTATCTCGGCAGGAACCAGAGCCTGATACAGATCAACACCGATCTGCCGGTGGTCGCCGGCAATGCGCTGGTGCTGGGTTGTCATGAAGGCTATCCGGGCCACCACCTGCAAGGCATCTACAATGAGCGGTCCTTCCGGTCGAAAGGATGGGCGGAATTTTCGGTCGCGCCGCTCTACGCGCCCGCCTCGCCCTTGAACGAGGGCGGCGCAGACTTCGGCGTCGAGTTGGCTTTTCCCGGCGCCGAGCGTGTCGCGTTCGAGCGCGACGTGCTCTATCCGCTGGCCGGGCTTGATCCCGCGACAGCCGAACCCTATGACCAGTTCCGCAAGGCGATGACGGAACTTGAAGGCGCCGCCTTGACGATCTCGCAGATGTATCTCGATGGCGAAATCGACAAACGCAGAGCGATCGAACTCACCCAGCGCTACGAACTGGTCGCCCGCGACGTCGCCGAAGAATCCCTCGAATTCGACGAGGAGTATCGCTCCTACGTCATCAACTATTCCGTGGGCGAAGATCTCGTGCGCGCCTATGTTGACCGCGCCGGCAGCGAACCCCGCGCGCGCTGGGCGGCCTACGAGCATATCCTTTCGACGCCGACGCTTCCGTCCGACCTGATGGGCGCGAAGCCGTCGGCGGAAGCTGCGCGGTAAGCTGAATGTGGCTTCGACCTGTATCCATGGTTTCAGCAGCGGCGATCACTGCAGCGTGCGCCGCCAACGAGCCAGTACTTCCTGAGCCGGTTGCACCCATTGTGCAGTCTGCTCCAGCCTTCGCAGCGGTCGTTCCAGGCGAGGAACGCATCATGGTCAGGGCGGCCGCCACAAACTACCAGGCGGGGAGGTTGAGCGACTATCTTTCGGCCTTGTCCGAGCGCTCTTGCCCGCAAGGCACGCGCTCGGCCGCGCCACAAGCAATCTCGATACGGACAGCGCCGGCCGAACTGAAGGCGATCAACCCGCTGCGCAGCGAACTGACCTTCGTAGCAGGGTTCCATATCACCAGCCCGGACAGGCGCTTCGGCGGCCTATCCGGACTCGACCTCCTGGATGACGGCAGCCTTCTGGCGGTTTCGGACGTCGGCAATTTCGTCTGGATCGATGTGGCGCCGGATGGCGTGACGCCAGTTGGCGCCCGCATCTCTAAGATGCGCGACGCGGCGGGGGCGTTGCTCGCCAACGCGGCCGATGGCGATGCCGAAGGGCTGGCGGTGAAAGGCGGAATGGCGCTTGTGTCATTCGAATTCAATCACCGCATTCTCGCCTTTGACCTCGGCAAATGCGGCGCAGCTGCGCGTGGCGCCCCGATCGCGTTTGGTCCCTATGGCCTGCCGCTGACACAGGCGTTCGCGTACTCCGGCCTTTCATACGACGAGAACAAGGGCGCGGAGGCCTTGGGGATCACGGACGACTGGTATGTCTTTGCCGGAAGCGAAGCTAGGTTCAACGAGCAGAGCATGATGTCGGCGCGTCCGATCGAGGCCGAACCGGACTTTGATTTGCGTGTTGGCGCGAATGCGCCCGACTTCGCGGGAATGGATGTGTTGCCGGCGCCGTACGAAGGCAAGGATGCTCGCACCTTCATGCTCTACCGTTCGTTCAGCCAGCTGTCCGGTGCAGCGATCTCGATTATCGAGACCGACTTTCGCCGCCATCTCGACAAGGGCGGATTCTTTCGCCAGTTCCGCGGCGAGATCGACGAGCGTTCGCATAACTGGTTTGTCGAAACAGGCTGGCGCGAGTTCGCCAAGCTC
>DATBNA010000325.1:0-6040 GCA_036554545.1 Hyphomonadaceae bacterium | reverse complement strand
CTGAGCCGCACCGCCCAAAACCTGTTCTGGATGGGCCGCTACATGGAGCGGGCCGATGCGACCGCGCGCCTGATCGAGATGGGCCATCGCATGGCGATGCTGCCCGGCTCGAACGAGATGGACGAGTGGCGCTCGGTGGCGGCGGCATCGGGTTCGGCGCCCGACATCGCCGAGAACGAGACGCTCACCGCCGGCGCCGTTGTGGAGCGCCTGCTGCTCGATCCCGAAAACCTGTCGTCGATCCGCTCCTGCCTCAACTCTGCTCGCGCAAACGGTCGCGCAATACGAACCGCGCTGACGCAGGACATGTGGGAGGCGCTCAACGACGGCTGGCGGCAGCTCGGTGAGATGGACGCGGAAACGGCGCTGCGAAACCTTCCGTCGCTGCTCGAATGGACCAAGAACCGCACGGCTGCCTTCCGCGGCGCGACCGAGGGCTCGCTGCTGCGCAATGACGGCTATTACTTCCTGCGCATGGGCGCGTTGCTCGAGCGGGCCGACATGACTCTGCGCCTGCTCGACGTGAAATACTACGTCCTGTTGCCCGAGACCGACGTGGTCGGCGGCGGACGCGACTATCACCAGTGGACCAGCGTGCTGCGCGCGACATCTGCGCTGCGCGCCTATCATCATGTCTACAAGGGCGACTACACGCCGTGGGGTATCGCCGACTTCCTGATCCTCAACGCAATCTTCCCGCGCTCGATCAACTACTGCTATCGCGCGATCGGGCGGTTCCTGGATGACCTCGCAGAACTTTATGGCGAACGGCGCGATTGCCAGCACATTGCTGCGGAGATGGTCGAACGGTTGGACCGGCTCGATATCCAGGAGCTGTTCCAGACCGGGCTGCACGAATTCATCACCGATACGATCGACACGACGCGGCGCCTGTCACACGAAATCAGCCGGGCGTACCATTTCTGATGCGTCTCACCATCCGCCACGCCACCACCTACACCTACGACCCGCCGGCGAGCCGCTGTGCGCTGCGCCTGCGGCTCTATCCGCCGTCGTTCGACACCCAGCGCGTCATCACCTGGCAGGTCGCCGTCAACGGCAATGTCGTGCCGGCTCTGCTCAGCACTGCCACCGGAGACCGCGAGTCGATCTGGACGAGTACGAGGGGCGGCGAACAGATCGAGATCGTTGCAGGCGGCGAGCTAGAGACAACGAATCTCTCCGGCGTTGTTCGCGGTCTCAAGGACACTGCGCGGCCGGGCGTCTACCTTCGCAACACGCAGCTGACTGAGCCGGACAAACGGATCGAGGCGCTGGCGGCCGGCGTGGCGGGCAAGGCGCCGCTCGACCGCATGCATGCGCTGATGGGCGCGGTGCGCGACGGGGTCGACTACCAGCCTGCCTCAACCGGCTCGCACACGACGGCTGCGCAGGCGCTGAAGCTGGGCAAGGGTGTGTGCCAGGACCACGCCCATGTCTTCATTTCCGCCGCGCGGGTGCTTGGCGTTCCCGCCCGCTACGTCGTCGGCTACCTGCTCGCGCTGGACGAGAATCTCACCGAAACACACGCCTGGGCGGAGGCGCATGTGCCCGATATCGGCTGGGTGGGGTTTGATCCGGCCAACCGGATCTGCCCCACTGAACGCTATGTGCGGCTGGCCTGTGGCCTCGATTCGGCGGATGCATCGCCAATCCGCGGCAGCGTGGCGGGAACGCCTCAGGAGCGGCTTTCCGCCTCGGTCGACATCAGCCAGACACAGAGCCAGAATCAGACTCAACAATAGCCGGAACGATACGGGTCTCGAGGAATTGGGACGGACATGACGTACTGCGTAGGCCTCAAGCTCAAGGCCGGCCTGGTCCTTCTGTCGGACACCCGCACCAATGCGGGCGTCGACAATATCGCACGCTTCCGGAAGATGTTCCTTTTCGAGGAGCCCGGCGAACGCGTCGTCGCGCTGATGGCGGCCGGTAATCTCGGCGTCACCCAGGGCGTCATCACCAGTCTCGCCGCCGCCGTGAAGCGCTCGAAGATCGATCCCGAGATCGAAAGCATCATGACCTGCGAGACGCTCTACCGGGCGGCGCAGCTCGTCGGCGAAGCGATGCAGGACATCCAGAAGCGCGACCGTGCGGCGATCGAGGCGCAGGGCTCCGCGGCCGACGCCACACTGATCATGGCCGGGCAGAGACGCGGCGGCGAACTGCGCCTCTTCCTGATCTACACCGCCGGCAACTTCATCGAGGCAGGCGAGGAGACGCCCTACCTGCAGATCGGCGAGCACAAGTACGGCAAGCCGATTCTCGACCGCGTGATCAAGCCAGAGACGACGCTTGACGAGGCGATCAAGGCGGCGCTGGTGTCGATGGATTCGACACTGCGCTCGAACCTGTCGGTCGGCATGCCGCTCGATCTGGCCGTGATTCCGGCGGGCGAATACCGCGCCAAGACGCTGCGCATCGAGAACGACCACAAGGAGTTCCGCCAGATCAGCGACAGCTGGGCGGCCTCGCTGCGGACGGCATTCCAGGCGCTGCCGACAGTCAACCTCTAGGCGGCTATTCGCCGACCCAGACGTATTTCTCGTTCAGCTTTTCGAACTTGCCGACGCCGGGGAATGGGAAGTGAACCGCAAAGATACGCTGGCCTGAGGCGGCAGAGCTTTCGATGATCTGCTTGCGGCTAGCCTGCGCAGTCGGCGCATCGCCGTCGAAGGCGATCGTCCAGTCGGGCTGCTGCACCGAGATCACCGAGTGGTGCATGGTGTCGCCGATATAGAGCAGCGACTGGTCGCCTGAGGTAATGAGATAGCCAGAGTGGCCGGGCGTGTGGCCCTTGATGTCGACGGCTTTCACGCCGGGGACCAGATCGGCGCCGGGCTGGAACTCGACAACCTTCGGCGTGATGACAGCGACGAGCGGCGCCATGTTGGTCTGGCTTTTTAGCGAGGCCCATTCCGCCGCCTGGATGTGGATCGCAGCGTTCGGGAAGGCGAGCGCGTTGTTCGCGACGAGGCCGCCGACATGGTCGCCATGACCGTGGCTGATAAAAATGTCCGTGACGCTGGCGGGATCGACCCCGGCAGCGGTGAGCGAAGCAGGCAGCTTGCCGAGGGTTGGGCCAAAGAGGCCGGCTGCGCCGGTATCGAACAGCAGCACCTTGCCTTCGGTTTTCACCAGCAGCGGCTGGACGGAAAGCTCGAGCTGATCCGTCGGCAGGCTGTTGGCCGTGAGGACGGCGTCGACATCGGCCTTGGTCTTGTTGATGGCGAGCGTCTTGTTGTCGTTGGGCGTCGAGAGTCCGCCATCCCGCACGGCGGCCGCCTGGAAGGCGCCGATGGTGAAGGGCTTCACGTCGGCGCTTTCGGCGATCGGCGTGATGGCCGGCGAAGCGGGAGCGGCAGGCTCGGCAGGCGCGGCGGCCTCTTCGACTTTCGGCGAACAAGCGGCGAGCGCGGCAGTGATCAGGACGGTGATGCTCGCGGCGCGAAGCTGACTTTTCATGGCAATCTCCCCACTCTGGTTGGGACGAGAGGTATTGGCGAAACCCGCGGCGGACAAGCTACAGATATGTTACGTGGCTCACGCCTGGCGCGGCCCCGGCCAGACATCACGAGCGTCTGGATCGACGATCGGCATGCCTTTGCCTTCCGCCGCGCGAACCGGAAGCGACTTCCAGTCGAAATCATCGAGGCATTTCAGGTTGACCCCGTAGTGGTCGGGCATCGAGCGCTTCCGGTGGAACGGATAGATGCCGCACACGGAGCAAAAGTAGTGCTTCGCGATGCGCGCATTCCATTGATAGAGGCCGAGCCTGTCTTCGCCCGCCGTGATTTTCAGGCGGCTTTCATGGACATTCGCCATCAGCGCATTCTTTTTCGAGCAAAGCGAACAGTCGCAGGTGTAGGCCTCGTCGATATCGCCCTCGACCTCGAAACGAACGGCGCCGCAATGGCAGGAGCCGTGCCAGGTCATGTTTTGTTTCCTTGGGGTTTATTTGCGCGGGTTTCCATCTGAGCCTGCCTTGGACTAGTCTTTCCTCGACCAATGGTGCGGGACCGCGCAAAGCGGGCATATGACAGGGGAGACGGCAATGGGAATCGAAGTCGATCTGGCGGCCGTGGCGGGCATGGCGGGACTGGGCGGCAGCGCGATTGCGGCGACGCTTGCGGCCATGATCTTCAAGGGACTGATTGGCCGCATCCTGGCGCAGCTGGTGGTGACGGCCATTCTGTCCTTTGCCGGCTTCGTTGCGCTGTTCCACGTGCTCGGCTTCAAAATCATCCCTCCAGCCGAGATCGCCGGCGTGCCGATTCCGGGCGGCGGCGCAGAAACCTTCTCTCCTGCGTCCGCGCCGACGGCGGCGCCGCCGAGCGACTACGGGATCAAGTCGCCCTGGCGGTAGTCACTCCGCGGCCTTGAGCTCGAGAGGCGCCGCAAGGCGGCTGACGGACTCCTTCGGCACGACGTGGACGAAGTTGCGAAGCTCAAGCTGCCAGTTGTCGAGCAGCGTGCGCGCGTGGACGGAGCCTGTGCGCTTTGCGTGTTCCTCGATCAGCGTCCTGAGAACGTTGGACCAGTGCTCGGTGACGACCGGGCGCCAGATGACGGATTCCGGATTGACCATCGCTTCGAAGCGGCGCGCCGGATCGTGAATGAAGGCCATGCCGCCCGTCATGCCGGCGCCGAAGTTCACCCCGACCGGGCCGAGGATCACGGCGGTACCGCCTGTCATGTATTCGCAGCCGTTGGAGCCGCAGCCTTCGACGACGACGGTGGCGCCCGAGTTGCGGACGGCAAAGCGCTCGCCGGCCTGGCCTGCGGCGAACAGCTTGCCCGACGTGGCGCCATAGAGGACGGTGTTGCCGATGATGGTGTTGTCCTTGGCGACGTATTTCGCCGTCGAGGGCTGGCGCAGGATGATGGTCGCGCCTGACAGGCCCTTGCCGACATAGTCGTTGGCGTCGCCGATCACCTCGATGGTCATGCCCTTGACGCCGAACGCGCCGAGCGACTGGCCGCACGAGCCTTCGAGGGTGATCCACAGCCGGTCCTCGGGCAGCGCATCCATGCCGAAGCGGCGGACCATGTGGGACGAGGCGCGCGCGCCAATGGCGCGGTGGACGTTCCGCACATGATAGTCGAGCTGCATCTTCTCGCCGCGTTCGAAGAAGGCGGCGCCGTCGCGCAGGATCTGCTCGTCGAGCGCTTCGGGCACCGGGTTGCGGTGATTGGGCTTATAGAGCACCCGCGCTTCCGGATCGGCGCGAACCAGCAGCGGCGACAGGTCGAGGTCGTCGAGCATGGCCGAGCCGCGTGAGATCTGCGCCAGCAGGTCAGTGCGGCCGACGATTTCGTCTAGCCGGGTGAAGCCGAGCTCGGCCAGGATTTCGCGGACTTCCTCGGCGATGAAGGTCATGAGGTTCACGACCTTGTCGGCCGTGCCGGTGAACTTGGCGCGCAGGCGCTCGTCCTGCGTGCAGACGCCGACAGGGCAGGTGTTGGAATGGCACTGGCGCACCATGATGCAGCCCATGGCGAGCAGAGAGGCGGTGCCGATGCCGTATTCCTCCGCGCCGAGCATTGCCGCGATGACGATGTCGCGTCCGGTGCGCAGGCCGCCGTCGGTGCGCAGCGTGACCTGGTCGCGCAGGTTGTTGAGCGTCAGCACGTGGTGGGCTTCGGCAAGGCCGATTTCCCACGGCAGGCCAGCGAACTTGATCGAGGACTGAGGCGATGCGCCTGTGCCGCCGACATGGCCGGATATGAGGATGACGTCGGCCTTTGCTTTCGCCACGCCTGCCGCGATTGTGCCGACGCCGGAGCGCGAGACGAGCTTCACGCAGACGCGGCAGTCGGGATTGATCTGCTTCAGGTCGTAGATGAGCTGCGCGAGGTCCTCGATCGAATAGATGTCGTGGTGCGGCGGTGGCGAAATGAGCATCACGCCGGGTGTCGCATAACGGTTGCGGGCGATGAATTCGGTGACCTTGAAGCCGGGCAGCTGGCCGCCTTCGCCGGGCTTGGCGCCCTGCGCGACCTTGATCTCGAGTTCCTTGCAGTTGTTGAGGTACTCCGC
>DATBNA010000305.1:0-3453 GCA_036554545.1 Hyphomonadaceae bacterium | reverse complement strand
GTCCGGCGCAAGATTGAGTTCACTGGCGATCTCGCGGAATACGCTGAGCCCCGTGTCGATCGACTCCGTGTCGTTGCGCGCCATATCGAGCAGGAAGGTCGTGTGCGTCGCATGCGTCGTCGCGTTGACGTCCGACACCATCTGCAGACCCAGCGCCTCCAGGCGGCGCTGGATCTCGCCATCCGGAAACAGCCTCGTGCCACGGAAGGAGAGGTGTTCGAGGAAGTGCGCAATCCCTTCCTGCCCCTTGCCCTCGTGCATTGAGCCCACCGCCACGACCAGCCGCATCGCCACCTGGTTCGGCGGGTTGCGGTTGGGCAGCACGAGATACCGCATGCCGTTGGGCAGGACGCCCAGCGTGTAGTCCGGATCCTTCGGCAGGTCGCTCCGGCTGTTGGCCCAGCCTGACGGAAACGCCTGAGCCGCGGTCGGCTGCGCCTGTGCGCCCTGTCCGCCTCCCGGCGTCTGCGCCTGCGGCGAGGCGCACGACACCGACAGCGCGAACGCGCCAAGCACCGTCAGGCGAAGAACCGAAAGCACCTTCACGCCGCCTCGCCCCGCACAAGTCTCGCCAGCTTCTTCGGCGCCATTGCGCAATAACTCTGGATCAGCCAAGCCTTCAGCGTGTCTATCTCGGCGAGGATGTCGTCATCCTCCGAAAAACGCGCGATGACCCAGTCGTGTTGCTTGAACCAACCCTTGCTCTCGCGGACAAAGTACAGTTCCTGCACCATCTCCGCCGAAATCGGCAGCTTCATGATCATCGTCAGCGCGCCTTCGGGCTCCTTCCGGTCGCCGAAAACGAAAAACATCCTGCCGCGCACTTTAAGGCAGCGTGTCGGCGGCCAGCCCGGACCGTGCTCCGTTTCCGGAAGCGACAGGCCGAACGCCGTCAGTTCGTCTTCCGCCTGCTGATGCGGCGTCTTAAGGGGTTTCTTCTTCGGCACAGCCAGACGATAGGACAGGAAATCGCCCAAAGACAGCGGTTGACTCTGCATGTTACGCTTGTATGTTGGGCCGACATACAGGTGTATCATGCCGCCCCGGATTTCCGCCGCCGAAAGCCAGGTCATGGAAGCGCTCTGGCGCGGCAAACCGCTCACTCCCGACGAAATCATCGCCGAGGTCGGCCCGGCCAATGGCTGGCAGGCCGGCACGGTCCGCACCCTCATCACCCGTCTCCTCGGCAAGAAGGCTATCGCCGGAAAGAAGGAAAAGACCGGCTATCTCTACCGTCCGCTGCTCTCCCGCGCCGACTATCTGCAGGATGAAAGCAAAGGCTTCCTCGATCGCCTGTTCAAGGGCGAGGTCGCCCCGCTGGTTGCTCATCTCGCCGAGCATCGCACGCTCACCGCCAAGGATCTTCGCAAGCTGAAGAAGCTGATCGCCGAGCTCGAGGGGGATGGCGATGACTGACGCCGGCCAGCAGATCCTGTTCGCCAATATCGCCTTGTCAGCAGCCATCCTGATTGTGCTTCTCCTGCGCAAGCCCGTGCGCACTGCGTTCGGCGCCCGCCTCGCCTACGCACTATGGCTGCTTCCTCCGCTGGCCGTCTTAGCGGGCTATTTGCCGCCGCGCGTCGTCGACATCGCGGTCCTGGCGGCGCCCTCGTCTCCAGACATTCTTGAACTCCACAACAACGTGCAGGACGGCGCCTCGCCCCCGCCAGCAGTTGTAGCGACGGGCATCGACCCCGCCCTTGTCGCTTTCATCACCTGGATCTCTGGCGGCATCGCCATGACGTTCTGGCTCTCCGCCCGCCAGCTCAGCTTCCAGGGCGACATGCGCCGCGGCGTTGCCGGGCCCGCCGTCGTCGGCTTCCTCCGACCTCGCATCGTCACGCCCAGCGACTTTGAGTCAAAGTTTGATGAGCGGGAACGCCGCGTGGTCCTCGCACACGAGGCCATCCATCTCCGCATGCACGATGCGCGCGTCAATGGCGTCGCCGCCTTCCTCCGCTGCATCTGCTGGTACAATCCGCTGGTCCACATTGCGGCGCACTGCCTGCGCATCGACCAGGAAATGGCCTGTGACGCCTCTGTGGTCGAACGCTATCCTAATGCACGTCGCCTCTATGCAGGCGCCCTGCTGAAAGCGCAGCTCGCGACACGTCCGCTACCACTCGGCTGCTATTGGCCATCGGGCGCCGAACACCCGCTCACCGAGCGGGTCGAAATGCTGAAGCGCCCTTCGCCCGGCCGCGCACGCCGCCTCGCTGGCGTCGGAGTCCTATCGGTTGTCGCCCTCAGTGTCGGCTATGTCGCCTGGGGTGTCTTGCCGGAAGAACGTATCGTTGAGATCCCCTATGAACGGCCGCCTGCTTCCATTGCGGAAGCCAACCGTCCCGCAGAACTGCTTCCCTCGCAGAGCGCAAGATATCTGCCTCCGCCAGGCGCGAAATATGATCACAATGATCATATCGTGGTTCGTGGTTTCATCGAGCGCACGTATTTCACGGGTGACGGCCTGACTGCTTTGATCCAGGCCAGCGAGATCGTACGCAACGGCCATTCGCAGCCCGTCACGCCCGGGGCCTCGTTGTGGCGCGCCGACCCGGGGGCCTGGATTGACCAACGCAAGACTGGGGAGTGGATGCAGCCCGGCGCCGAAATCCGTGTCGAAGGCTATGTTGCGAGAGACAAACGCTGCGCGCCCGAATGCCAGCTTGAATGGCTGCGGATGCATACCGGTCTCCAGCCTTCCGTGGCGCCGCGCCTGAAAGCAGCTTCACGACCAATTCCGACCATGGCAATGGCGTCCGCGGCAACAACTTCGTCCTCGCCGCCTGCTGCCAGGCCGCCCGCTGATGCGTCCCCTCCGGCGCCGTCGGTGCTGGAGTACTCGCAGGCGTCGCCAATTGTGGTCACCGCTGACCGCCTCGATGGTGACTCTCTGACCTACACGGGCAATGTCGAGTTGCGTGTCGGCGATGTTGTGATGAAGGCGGACAAGCTGACCGTTGAGCGAGGCGGGAACAGCTCGGCCTCATCCGGGACCGCCATTGAGATCGACGCGGACCAGATTGGCCGGGACGCGGGGATACTCATCTACTCCGGCAATGTTGTTGTGCGCATCGACGGTGTTACGTTGAACACGGACAAGCTCTCTGTTGAACAGAGCGCGGCGGCCATAACGCCGGCGCCCGCCTCCTCGCCCTTGCGCCAGCCGCCCGGCCCGCTCGTGCCGCCAGTCGTGCCGCCAGTCGCGCCCACACTGCCGGTATCGCCTGAGGCCGCGCCTCCCCATCTTCCGCAAAACTGAAGCAGGCTCCGGAGCGCCGGCTTCAAACTCTTCCGTGAGAGCCGGCGCAGCCTCCCCTCCTTCGCTCCTACGCGAAGGAGGGGTTCACCTGATGGGTTTCTCGGCCACGCCAAGAGATTCTGTTTTCCGATTTTGATGCGTCAGGCCGCGCCGTTCGCGAGCCTATTTGTCTCCAGGGGACGCTCATGAAA
>DATBNA010000299.1:0-3111 GCA_036554545.1 Hyphomonadaceae bacterium | reverse complement strand
TGATGACGCCGGATGCGGCGAGCCGGCGCTACAGCATTGATGCGCTGGGGCGGCTGTGGGAGGAGCTGAAGGCGATTGGCCGGCGCGATGCGGGCGACCAGCAGCTGCATGTCGCCATCAAGACCGCGAACGAGAGCAAGTCAGCCCTTGTTTCGATGGTTCAAATTCCTCGTCGTCAGACTGTGTTACCAGGCGCGATAGCTCTGGCTGCCTTTGCTGCCCCGCGCATGCTTCATCTCGTCGCCGAGTCCCTGATCCTGTCCGGTTTCGGGGTGCCGAGATCGAAGTTGCCCAAGTCGCGCATCATCGTATGCGGTAGCACGCAGTATGACGCCGGAGTTCATGGATTGATTGAAGCGGCGGGCGGCGCGGTAGTTGGCGACTACCACTCTGGCGGCGAACTATCTGTCGGATCGACTATCAAGCTTTTCGAGCCTGCCCCCCGAAGGCCGTCAGAAACGCCATTGATGGAACTGGTGGCCGATAGGCATCGCGCAGACCTTGCGGCGAGCCGCAGATGCATCAACGCAGGCGCACACATCGCACAGTTCGCATCCGAATGCGGCGCCAACGCCGCCATCTTCTCCTACTTCCCTGAGGAAGAGGCGCTGACTTGGGACTATCCGGAACAGAAGGCGGCGCTTGAAGCAGCAGGCGTCCGCGTCCTGCGGTTGCCGGAGCAGACGCGTCCATTTGATGTCGCGTCCAATCGGGCAGTGGTCGAGGCGTTCGTGCGCGGAGTGGGAAAATGAGCGCTTTGCTGCAAGGGGTAAACGTTGTCGAGATCGCCGGCGAGCGCGGCGCGACGGCCGCGCGTTTCCTTGCTTCTCTTGGCGCAAAGGTGCGGCGTGCATCGGACAACGAGATTGGCGATGCCGATATCCTTGTCGGCTCGCAGGCGAAAGACTTTCGGAAGGGTGGAGCGTTCGATCCGGACAAGCTGCGCAGGGTCAATCCTGGGCTGATCTCTGTCAGCATCACACCCTTTGGGCTCACGGGTCCTTATGCCGACTACGACGGACCCGAGATCGTTGTCTCCGCCATGGGCGGATGCCTCGGTGTCGTCGGCTATGACGATCGGCCGCCGGTGAAAGAAGCGCTCGACGCTTGCGGCTTCCATGCCGAGATGATGGCGGCCGCCGGCGCAATGTTCGCGCTGCTGGAGCGCGAGAGCAGCGCGCAGGGCCAGCATGTCGACATCTCGGTGCAGGATGTCGCCGCCAGCCGCATGACCAACGGCATCCTCGCCTGGCAGTTCGATCGACGCCTGCTCGAACGCACAGGCGTTGCACTCTCCTATGGCAAGGCGCGGGTACGCTGTGTCTGGGATCTCAAGGACGGCTATGTCTTTCACTCGCTGATGACCGGCCGCTTCGGCGCTCCTGCCAACGCGGCGCTCTCCGCCTGGATGGACGAAGCGGGCTTCGACAATCCGATGCGCGGTCAGGACTGGTTGAAATACGACCGCTCGGCTCTCGATGAAGCGACACGCGACCAGTGGCAGGCCGCCATGGACCGCTTCTTCCGCTCGCGGACCAAAGAGGAAATGCGCACCGAGGGCAGGCGGCGCGGCATCAACGCCTGCGTCGTCAATGAGCCGAGGGACGTCCTTGCCGACCCGCAGCTCGCCGCGCGCGATTTCTGGAAAGACGACGAAGACGGCGCAAAGTCGCCCAGGCGGTTCGTTCGCGTCGTTGAGTCCGAGAAGTCCGCCAAGCCGCGTGGTCGCGCCGCGGCCGGCCCTGGACCGCTCGCCGGTGTCCGCGTACTCGACTTTTCCTGGGCCCTCGTCGGCTCGATCACTACAAAGCTGCTGGCCGACTTCGGCGCGGAAGTTGTGAAAGTCGAATCCTCGCTGCGTCCCTGCCTCAGCCGTATCGACGTGCAGGTCGCGGCCTCGAAGCGCGGCAATTTCGACGACAAACCGTGGTTCATTCACATGAACACTTCAAAACAGAGCCTGCGCCTCAACGCCAAGCACAAGAACGCGCGCGAAATCCTGGATCCGCTGATTCAATGGGCTGACGTCGTCGTCGAGAACTTCTCGCCGGGAACGATGAAATCTCTTGGTCTCGATTACGAAACGCTGTCCGCTCGCCGTCCCGATCTCGTCATGGTGTCGGGCAGTGTCTTCGGCCAGACCGGCCCGCTGGCCCCCGAATGGGGCGTCGATGGCACGGGCGCTGCGCTGTCCGGCCGCCTCTTCATGACCGGCTGGCCGGACCGTACGCCGGTGACGCCAAGCTCCGTCCCCTATGGCGATGTGATCCTGCCGCCGATCATGGCCGCCTCTGTCGCCGCCGCCGTGCGCAATGCACGGCAGAACGGAAGGGGAGTCCATGTTGACGCCAGCATGTACGAAGCCTGTGTACAGCAGATGGCCGCGGCCATTCGCGCCGCACAGCAGGGCGAACGGCCACAACGCACCGGCAACGAAGATCCGAATGCACTGCTTCAGGTCGTCATGCCTACCGGCAGCGGCCACTATCTCGCGCTGCATGTTTCCGACCGGTTCGCCTGGGAGCAGCTTGGCCGCCTGATCGGCGGTGATTGGGGCGGTCCGGATAGGATGCTGGCGCCAGACCGCCGCCGCGAGACGGAGGCCCACATCCGGTTCTGGCTGGAACGCCACGAGCCTTGGGAGGCGATGGCGGAACTGCAGAAGGCCGGCATTGCCGCCGGCGTCGTCCAGACCGCCGCCGATATCGTTGACCGTGATCCTCAGCTCAGACAGCGCGGCATCCTGGTCGATATCGACAACCCCGCGCTTGGCCGCTTCGGGCATCAGGCCTCGCCGATCCGCCTGTCGCGCACGCCCGCTGCGATGCGCACGGCGCCAGATCTCGGCCAGCACACGCATTCAATCGCCACATCCATCGCCGGCGTGAGCGAGGCGCGTTTCGCCGAACTCTCCGCCGCCGGCCTGTTCGAGTAGCCTCATGAGCAACGCGCCGCTTTCGAAGGGACAGCGCAGCACCAAGGTGCTGGCCTGCACGGCCGACGCGACACGCTACCAGCGCGACTATGTGCAGGACCTCAAGCGCCGCGTCATCGATAACGGCGAACCCTTCGCCATCGTGCAGGCCGATACGCCGCACGAGATCTTTCACG
>DATBNA010000285.1:0-1506 GCA_036554545.1 Hyphomonadaceae bacterium | reverse complement strand
GGTGATGATCCAGCGGATGGCGAGCGCCTGGCGGCGATCGAGCCTGACTTCGACCGGAACCTGATAGGTGGCACCGCCGACGCGCCGCGACCTGACCTCGAGCGCGGGCATGACGTTGCGAAGCGCCTCGTGGAACAACTCGACCGGGTTCTGCTTGGACTTCTTCTCCATCTGGCTCAGCGCGCCATAGACGATCCGCTCGGCCGCGGACTTCTTGCCCTCCTTCATGATGCTGTTCATGAATTTGGTGATGACGATGTCCCCGAATTTGGGATCGGGGATCACCTCGCGCTTATCTGCTCTACGCCGCCTCGACATCGCTCTTGGTTCTCTTCGATATGCCTATGCAAAGAGGCCGAAACTATTTCGGCCTCTTGGCTCCGTATTTGGAGCGTCTCTGACGGCGGTTGCTCACGCCTTGGGTGTCGAGCACGCCGCGAATGATATGGTAGCGTACGCCCGGAAGGTCCTTCACGCGCCCGCCCCTGATTAGCACCACCGAGTGCTCCTGCAGGTTATGCCCCTCGCCCGGGATGTAGCTCGTGACTTCGAGCTGGTTCGTCAGGCGGACACGCGCGACCTTGCGCAGTGCGGAGTTCGGTTTCTTCGGCGTCGTCGTGTAGACGCGCGTACAGACCCCGCGTTTCTGCGGACAAGCCTGCATGGCAGGAACCTTGTTCCGTTTCACCGGCTGCTGGCGCGGTTTGCGGATAAGCTGTTGTATCGTCGGCATTTCCTGCCCGTCTCAATCCACTATCGTTCGTGCGGCGCAAGCGCCTACATCGCCTAAGCATGCGGCCGCCACAGGCGGCCTCAAGCCTCAATACAGAGGACCTTGGAGGGCCCATGCCCCCAAGATCGTGACCCCGATTTGATCCCGGTTAGTCCGGCAGCGTCTAACCCGCGCCCGAAGGCACCCAGACTGGGCTACCGCCTGCCGCGAAAGTGCGCGCGTTGTATCAGGCGGATTCTCGGATCGTCAAGGCTTTCCGGGGGAAATCCGAAGCCAAAAGGTCAGAAACCAGAAGCCAGAATGGAAAGCGCACCCGCTTCCATTTCTGGCTTCCGGATTTCCGGTTTCTGGCTTCAGCCTCCCGCTACGCGGGAGCCTGCTCCTCCTCGGCCTCGCCTTCGATCTCGGCAGCAGTCCGCTGGCGCTCCTCGAGGATCAGGTCGTCGCGGTGGGCAGCGACATGGCTGAGCCGCGACAGCATCCCGCCGGTGCCGGCCGGAATCAGCCGCCCGACGATGACGTTCTCCTTTAGGCCTTCCAGCGCGTCGGTCTTGCCATTGACTGCCGCATCGGTCAGCACACGGGTGGTCTCCTGGAACGAGGCCGCCGAGATGAACGACCGCGTCTGCAGGGATGCCTTGGTGATGCCGAGCAGCACGGGCTGGCCGGTGGCCGGCTTCTTGCCCTCGGCTTCCACGGCGGCATTCGCGTCCTCGAAGTCGATGCGATCGACCTGCTCGCCCTTGAGGAACTCGGTGTCGCCAGCGTCATCC
>DATBNA010000240.1:0-2556 GCA_036554545.1 Hyphomonadaceae bacterium | reverse complement strand
CGATCGCCGCCTTCAATCCCTTGCCGTCGCTTGCCAGCGCCTTGAGCGTCGCTTCGAGCAGCACATAGGTTCCCAGCACGCGCTGCCGGTACGGCTTGAGCGAATGGTTCTCCACGAGAACAGTGGGCAACCGCCGCAGGTCGCCATAGCCATGGCTGAAGCGCGGCGCGAAGGCATTGAGATCCGTCCCCTTCGACACATCGTTCTCGTCGCGCATGAAGATCAGCGGCCCGGGAATGTGTCCGTTCGCCTTCAGCGCCGCATCCGCCTTCGGCCGATAGACGTCGTTCAGCCATTTGCCGATCGCGGGGCTGTCGGCATAGAGCCCGTCCCAGCCATCGAAGCCGTAGGTGATGTCGTACTGGTAGTCCATGCCGTCAGTAACGTGCAGGTCGATGTAGAAATCCGGATCGTACTTCCGCATCAGGCCCAGCATGGCCTGCATCTCCGGCGCATCGGCCTTCATGTAGTCGCGGTTGAGGTTGAGGTTCTGCGCCGTGTTACGCCAACCCATGTTGATGGGGCCGCGCTGGTTCGGCCGGTTGAACGGCGCCGAGCGCTCGTGGCCGTCAGCATTGAACACCGGCACGAACACGATGTTCACCTTGTCGATCAGATCGTCGCGACCCCTGAAGCAAACGTCGCGGATCAGCATGAAAGCTGCGTCCTTGCCATCGATTTCGCCGGAATGGATGCCGGCCTGGATCAGGAACACCGGCTTTTCCGCATTGAGCTGCGCACCGTCCTTGGTCGCCACCGCCGCGACCAGCTTCCGTCCCTGCGGCGTCGTTCCGAAATTCTCGACGCGCACCAGCGCCGACGCCTTGTCTATCTTCTTCAGGAACGCGACCGTCTCGTCATAGGTCGGCGAGGCGGTGAGGCCCGTCTTCTCCGACGGCGTGATCCATTTGTCGTTCGCCGGAACGATCAGCTTTTCGCTGGCGCCGCTCCACTGCGGCGCGGGCGGCAGGAATGACTCGGGGTCGAGTTTGGCGCTCCCCGAAGAAGAAGGCGCTTGCGCGTTCGCCATGATGCTTGTCCCGGCAATGAGGATGAATGTGGCGCAGCCAATGGCGCTGACGACCTGTCTCAGCACAATCATTTCAACGGAAGCCCTTGGCCTGCTCTTGAAGCAGGTTCTACCACCAGCCTAGCATCGCCGTGCAACCCTGAAGGCGGGAAGAGGGATTCATGAAACGTCGTTTTGCTGGCCTGCTGCTGGCCGCGTCTGTCGCCGCATGCGCCACGGCCACCGCCCCTGAAGCTCCAAAGGCCGAAGCCCCGCCGGCCGTTGTGGCCTCTGCGCTGGCAGCCATCGCCGGCGAGGTCAGCGAAGCCGGCCAGCGCGCCTATGTCGAGAAAATGGTCTCCTTCGGCACGCGCTCGACGCTTTCCGACCAGGAATCCAGCACCCGCGGCATCGGCGCCGCCCGCCGCTGGGTCGAATCCGAGTTCCGAAAGATCAGCGCCGACTGCGGCGGCTGCCTCGAAATCGTGACGCCGTCCGACACCGTGACCGGCCAGCGCTATCCCAAGCCCACGCTTGTCGTGAACGTCGTCGCCATCCAGCGCGGGACGACCGATCCCAATCGCGTCGTCATCATCCAGGGTCACCTCGACAGCCGCAACTCGACCAACGAGAACGTCACAGACGATGCACCCGGCGCCAATGACGACGCATCCGGCGTCGCCGCCGCCATCGAATCTGCGCGTATCCTGTCGAAGCGCAAATTCCCTGCGACCATCGTCTACGCGGCGCTCTCCGGCGAAGAGCAGGGGCTGAGCGGCGGGACCATCTTCGCCAGCTATGCAAAGGCGCAGGGCTGGCAGGTCGAAGCCGTGCTCAACAACGACATCGTGGGCAACTCGAAGAGCATCAACGGCAGGATCGACGACAGGACCGTCCGCGTCTTCTCCGAGGGCGTCCGCGCCACCGAGACGCCGCAGATGACCGCCGCGCGCAAGACCAATGGGGGCGAAGTCGACAGCCCCTCGCGCAACCTGGCGCGCTACATGGCGAACATCGCCGAACAGCACATGAAGGATTTCCGCGTCCGCATGATCTACCGCCGCGACCGCTATGGGCGTGGCGGCGACCAGACGCCCTTCCAGGACGCAGGCTATCCCGCCGTGCGCGTCACCGAAGGCGCCGAGAACTGGAACCACCAGCATCAGAACGTTCGCACCGAGAACGGCGTCTTCTATGGCGACACGATCGAATACGTCGACTTCGCCTATCTCGCCCGCGTGACGCGCCTCAATGCAATGACGCTGGCAAGCCTTGCCTCGGCGCCCCCGCCGCCGCTTGAAGTCACCGTGCAGGGCGCGCTTACCGTTGACACGACCGTCCGCTGGACCGCCGCGCCGGGCGCCGCGAAATACCGGATCTGGTGGCGCGACACGACCTCGCCGGTCTGGCAGTCGAGCATCGATGTTCCGGCCGGAGCGACGGAGTTCGTGGTGAAGGATGTCGTGCTCGACGATCACTTCTTCGGCGTCGCAGCCGTCTCGGCGGAAGGCTACGCCAGCCCGACGCAATACGCAGGCCTCGTCGGC
>DATBNA010000233.1:0-3996 GCA_036554545.1 Hyphomonadaceae bacterium | reverse complement strand
AAACCGAAGGCCGGTCGTGGCCGCGCAGGCTGTCGATCTCGCGGGCGAGGCGGCGGTCGTCGTCGGTCACCAGTTTCTCGAGCACAGCGACGCGATCGGTCAGCCGGTCGATCTGGGCCTGCATCGAGCCGATGAGGGCGTCGTCCTCGCGGCTGCGGCCCGTACGGGCCCTGGTGATCAGGTGGGTGCGCCAGATCTTGGCGCCGAATACGATCGCCACGATCAGGACGACCATTGCGAAGGGACTACTCACCGCAAACAGCTCCGTCATAGGCCAAAGGCTCCGGGAATACTGGCGCGGGCCTCGGCAAGAGGCCGCCAGGCGATGTCGATGCCGCAATTGGGCGGGCAGGTGCGCGCGGCGATGTCCATGGTGAGACGGCCGTCGTTCGGCCCCATCACGATCGTCATGTCGCCGGCGTTGAGGTGGACGACGCCGAGCTGGGCGCCGGCCGTCAACGCAGCCATGCCGAAAGCGAGAAGCGCGGCGGAGCAGGCCAATTTGATCTGGAGGTGGCGAGGCATGATGTCCCTCTTCTGTTGCGGGGCTCAGTCTTGGTTCGCTCGTCAGGCGGAGCGGCGGGAGGAGGACGCCGCCCATTGGTTGGTCAGTCGGGTCTATCTTCCTTCGAGGTCGCGGAATTCGCGCTTGAGGCGCCATTCTTCGGACGTCACCGAGCGCTCCATGCGCGCCAGGCGGTCGTCCATGTCCTTGAACTTGTACCGGAGGTTCGAGAACGTCTCGACCGGCCGGTCCGACACCGAGCGCCAGAAGCGCTCTTCATCGGGCGAGAGGCTGCGCGGGCGGTAGGGCGCCATCGGCGTGATGCACCAGAGCACGATGTAGGCGATCAGGATCACGCCCGAGCCGCCCATGAAGAAGATGACGGCGGTGAGGACGCGGGTGACGGTGGGATCCCAGCCCATGCGCTCGGCGATGCCGCCGCAGACGCCGGCGATGACCTTGTCCCTGGAGCGATAGAGGCGCTTGGGGTTCGGGGAGTATGTGTAATCGTCGACCATCAGTTGATGTCCCCTCGGGTGGTCTGTGAAGGCCGCGGCCTGGCAGGTTGCGAGTCAGGCTCAATCAGCCGTTCGAGCGTTTCGATGCGGCGCTCCATCGTCCGTGCGGAGCGCCAGAGGTCTTCGAGCATGCGCTCGTCGTCCTCGGTGAGGTTCCTCGATGCCCGGGATTTCGAGATGTAGTGCAGGATCATCCAGGGCAGGACGATGAAGAGGGCTACGACCGTAACGAGGCCGATCGTCAACCCGAAGAACGCTGTCGGTTCCATTATACGCCCTCGCTCTCGTTAGATGCGCGGCGGCGCGGGGCCGGCGGCGAGGAAGGCGACCCGCCGCCGCGGCGGCGCTTGATCTCGGCGAGTTCTTTCTCGATCGACTCTTCGGCGGCCAGCTCCTGGAACTGCGCTTCGAGGCCGCGCTCGCCGACATTGATCAGGTCGGCGTAGGCTTCCATTTCATCCACTTTGCGTTCCACCTGGGCGTAGCGGCGCATCGCCTCGTCGACCTTGTTCACCTCGATGCGCGAGCGCATCTGGATGCGGTGTTCGGCGGCTTCGCGGCGGACAATGAGGGCGCGCAGCTTGGTCTTGGCTTCGTCGAGCTTGGCCTGCAGCTTTTCGAGATCGTCGGTGCGCTTGGCGCCGATTTCCTCGATCGCCTTCAGCGCCTGGCGGCGGCTCTCGATTTCGCGCTCGGAACGCTGCTTGGCGGCGAGCGCGCCGCGGGCGAGGTCTTCGCGCCCCTTCTCCACGGCGAGCTCAGCCTTGCCTGCCCAGTCGAGACGGGAAGCTTCGAGGGCGACGATGTCGCGCTCATACTCCTTCTTGTCCGCCATCGACCGTGCAGCGGCGGAGCGGACCTCGACGAGGCAGTCTTCCATTTCCTGGATGATGAGGCGGGCGATCTTCTCTGGATCCTCCGCCTTGTCGAGCATGGCGTTGATGTTCGAATTGATGATGTCGGAGAGTCTGGAAAAAACGCCCATATCAGAACCTTTCGTCGTCGCTGTTCGGTGGTGTTCTTGTTTTTGTTTTTGTCAGTCGTGGATCGGGGGAGGATCGAAGTTCAGAAGATGATGCGGGCGATGAGGAAGCCGGCGACAAAGAAGCCCCAGCTTTCGATCGGCCTCGAGGTCAGCCAATTTCCGACACGCGCCATTGTGGTCTTCGCGCGGATTTTGTCCTGCTCATCGAAGTATCGCATCAGTCTCTCCTGTGGTCGCCGTGTTGACCCGGCATGGACATACTGAAAGCAACCTCCATGCCAGTTTTTGTTTAACCAGATAAACCGTTGTTTTTTATAATTTTTGTCTGGTTAGCAGGATCGGAAAGGCAACCATCTGGCAAAACCCGCCACGAATCCCTTGGCGTATTCCACCGCGGAGTGGTAATTCTCGCCAATGCCCGGTCCTTCACCTCCAGAGCTAATTGGCCAGTCCGCGACCTGGCTGGAGTCGCTCGAGAGGGTGTCGCTCGCGGCGCTGGTCGAGCGGCCGATCCTGGTGATCGGCGAGCGTGGCACCGGCAAGGAACTGATCGCCGAACGCCTGCACTATCTCTCGCCCCGCTGGGACAAGCCGTTCGTAAAGGTGAATTGCGGGGCGCTGTCGGACGACCTGCTCGACAGCGAACTCTTCGGGCACGAACAGGGCGCGTTCACCGGCGCCACCAAGCGGCGTCAGGGCCGCTTCGAGCAGGCCGATGGCGGAACGCTCTTTCTCGACGAGATCGCAACCGCCTCGATGGAGGTGCAGGAAAAGCTCCTGCGCGTGGTCGAGTATGGCGAGTTCCAGCGTCTCGGCGGCGAGGACACGCTGACATGTGATGTACGCATCGTGGCGGCGACGAACGTCGACCTGCCGGCGCGCGCAGCCGACGGCCGGTTCCGCGCCGACCTGCTCGACCGCCTCGCCTTCGACGTCATCACGCTCGCCCCGCTGCGCGCGCGGCCGGAGGACATCATCCTGCTGGCTGAGCATTTCGGGCAGCGGATCGCGCGCGAGCTCGAGGGCGACTTTCCCGGCTGGTCGAAGGAAGCGCTCGACGCCATGTGCAAGCACGCCTGGCCGGGCAATGTGCGCGAACTGCGCAACACCGCCGAGCGGGCGACCTTCCGCACGATGGCGGCGCAGGCCAATGGCGCGCCGCTCGGGCCGGTGTCGATCACGCCGGACCTGCTCGATCCCTTCAACTCGCCGTGGCGGCCGCCAAAGGACCTGTCAGAGCCATTGCCTTCCCCGGCCCGCGTGGCTTCGCCACGAGCCGACGTGCTCGAAGCCGAATCGCTGCCTGTGCCTGACGCAAACGCGGGACCGGTCGATTTCAACGAGTCCGTCGCGGCGCTGGAAAAGAAGCTGATCGAAAGCGCCCTCGCCCATTGCCGCGGGCACCAGAAGAAAGCAGCGGAACGGCTCGGCCTCAGCTATCACCAGATGCGTGGCCTCTTGCGCAAGTATGGCTATGGCCGCGAGGCGGGAGCGGAAGACGCATCAACGCCGGAAGGCGCATCAGCCAAGCCGGGCTGACGTCTGGCGCTGGTCCATCCGGCATTCTATGGTGCGCGCGGATGGGTGGGGCGATGGCTGGCGGCAGGCAGCTTCTTCTTTATTGGGATCCTGAACTCGACGGCGCATTCCGCCGGCGGCTCGAGCGCGCGCTGTACGATCTCGGGGTGAATGCAGCGGATGCATCCGCTGTTGATGTCGATCCTGACGCGCCTGCGCCGGTCAGGCTTGCGCTTGTGTCTGCGCGCGGATCGGCGATCGCGAATGCCGACATTGCCGTGCAGGCCGGGCCCGGCGACTTCCCGAAGTCCGGCAGCGCGCTGCGTCTTGAAGCTCGTGACATCGAAGATCAGACAAGACGCTGGGCGGCGTTCGTTGACAGGCTGGGAGGAAAGCTGGGGCGGCCAGGCCTGGCTGTCGCGCCGGAAGATCTCGAAGTCAGGCTGGGCGAAGCGTCGCGCCGCGCGGAA
>DATBNA010000215.1:0-3554 GCA_036554545.1 Hyphomonadaceae bacterium | reverse complement strand
AGATGAGATAGCGTGGCGGGTGTGGAGTGATCGCAGGGGTCTTCCAGACAAGAACCCGAAGCGCCAAACGCACCAATCCCAATCCCAGAACGGAAAGGCCGAGCATGAAGTGCCAGATCTTCAACGCTTCGCGCAGATCGCTGCCACGTGGAAAATTCTCCCGCAACAGGATGCAGACATAGACGGCTATGATGAGAGCCAGCATGACCCAATGAAAGGCCATGGCGCTTGACCCATATCGCTCTTTCGCTGGCTGTTCGGGCATTGGACGCCTCTTCCTGAAGCGCCAACATCCTCGATCGAAGCATCTCGACTTTGACGGGGATCAAGCTGTGCCAGCGCATCAGGTCGCACTCGGGCGCTGCGGCCCGCCGTCTGGCGGCTGCTTCGGCCTGCGTCTGTTTTGGCCCAGGCGGCGTCATCTCCGATGATTGCGCTGGATGGGAGGGTCCGCCTGCAGCGGGCGGCACTTCCCAGCGTCTCGCCGGCGTGTAGGATCGCACCGGTAGAGTCAGCGCCGACGGCGCGGCGATCGAACATCACAAGGGCGGGCCGCCGAAGACCCGCTCACGGGAGGGATCGCGCCAATGGACCAGCCAAGACCGATACTTGTCGTCATCAGCGTCGTCGCCTTGATCGCCATGGCGGCGGCGACCTATGTCGCCATCGTTGCTTCCGAGTCCGTGCCGCACGCGGCGGCGCCGGCGTCGCCGGGATAACGGTCAGGCTGCGTTACGGGCTTCGCGTCTGAGGGCCGACCAGTCGCCATGGATGGCGAAGGTCGTGCCCGGGCGCTGGACGTTGACGAACAGCGTCGAGCCGTCGGGCGAGAAGCAGGCGCCGCAGAATTCCGATCCGATTTCGCGGGCGATCGGATAGATGAGGCCGTCCGGCGCGACGGCGCGGACGAAATTGTCGCCATCGCCATCCTCGCAGATGATCAGTTCGCCGCGCGGGCTGGCCACGATGTTGTCGCAGCGCTCGAACTGGTCCTGGCCAGTGCTTTCGACGAACAGCTCGACCTGCGGCGGGGCATCCGTCTCGCGCGCCGTGCCTTCGTGCAGGCTGGGGATGTAGCGCCAGACCTGGCCGAGGCCGGCAACGCCGCCCGACGTGCAGGTGAAGTAGATGGCGGGACCCGCAGCCTCGAGCGCGAAGGCCATGCCTTCGCCGCGCGCGAAGATGGCGGCGCCTTTCGCCCTGCCCCGCATGCGCAGGTCGGCGCCGGGAGATTCGACCTGGTCGAGGTCGACCCAGCGCACGTCGAAGAGACGGTTGGGAGCGATGCGCAGGGCGGGGTCGCCGCCGCGGTCGGCGGTCCAGTTGCGGGTGTCGGCGCCGGCCTGTTCGACGAGAGCGAGCGCCTGCAGGCGGCCGCCCTTCACAAGCTCGCCACGTGCATTGGGGAGGAAGCGGTAGAAGAGAGAATCGCCGGTGTCCTCGGTGAGATAGACGATGCCGGTCGCAGGATCGATGGCGGCGGCCTCGTGCACGAAGCGGCCAAGGCCGGTGAGCGGAACAGGCATGACAGGGCCTTTGGACGAGGCGGGAACCTCGAAGACAAAACCGTGCGGCTTGTGCGCACGTTCGCCTGCGGAAAGATCGGTCTCTTCGCAGCTGAGCCATGAACCCCAGGGCGTCGGACCGCCGGCGCAGTTCACCGCAGTGCCGGCCAGCGACAGGTGCGAGCGTTCGACCTTTCGCGTGCGAACATTGACCAGCAAGGTCGTGGTTCCGCCCGAGAATGGGCGATCGCCGGCGGCAGGATTGCGATCGTAGAGGAAGACAGGATCGATGCTTCCGCCCGCGGCGAAGGCGGAATCGCGGTGCGCCTCGTCGCTGATGCCCAGCTCGTGGTTGCGCACCAGGATGCAGCGGTCCGCATCGCCCTCGACCGGGAAGGCGGCCATGCCGTCATGCGCGGAGGGTTCGATCAGGCCGTCGGACATTGTCTGCCCGTGGCGTGAGAGGACCGTGTAGGAAAGTCCCGGGGCAAGATCGAGCAGGCCCTGAGGGTCAGGCCGCAGCGCGATCCCGGAAACGCGTGGCGTCACCGGCGGGCGTGTGGCGGTGGCGCAGGCGCCGAGCAAGCGCAGCGCCGGCGCGGCGATGGCGACGCTGGCGGCGGAACGGATGAGATTGCGGCGAGAGAGAAGCATGGCGGCTCCCTTGCTGTGATTGGCCGCCATCTAGCGCGCTTTGGCAAGGTTGGGCGTGAAGGTTTTGTGGCGGCTCACCACAGATAGGCCAGCTCGACCCAGACATGCCAGTCGTTCTCGGTCGCTGTCCTGTGCTCTTCCATGGAGACGCCCCACTCCAGGTCGGATTCATCGCCGGCGCCGGCAAAGTAGAAGCCGCGCACATAGCGAAGGCCGTCGCTGAAATTGCCGGCATCGTTGTCGTCGCGGCGCTCCCACGCCGGGAGGCAGCCGCCGACGGCCATGACCTGCGCATTGTAGGCGGTGGTGGCGTCGGCCTCCGTGACGTAGGTCCAGAGGCAGGCATAGACCGTGTCGAAGCTGAACTCGACCGTGCATTCGGCTGCGCCGGTGAGCTTGTAGGTCGCGTTGAAGAGATCGTCCTCGATCTCTTTCCCGGTCAGATCCTTGAACTCGCCGTCGAGCGCCGATTTCGAGATGCGGCTGATTTCGCTGCAGTTGACCTGCGCGTGTGCGGCCGGCGCCAGCGCAAGCGCCAACACGGCGGCGATCGGAATTGCGGATCTCATCGGTCGTCCCCTCGTCCGTGCCGAAAGGATTGTCTGCTTCATATGGCCGGGGAGCAAGGTGCGGCAGCAGGCGTCAGCAGGCGTGGCGGGGCGGCTGGCGGAAGCGAGGCGCTGACGTTACGTCGGCGTGTCAGTTTACGGAGGCAACATGGCGCGGATCGCCATTCTCGGAGCATCGGGCGTCTATGGGCGGCATCTCGCGCCACGGCTTGTGGCGGCGGGGCATGAGGTGCGCGCGCTGGTGCGGCGGCCGGAGGCGGCGGGGATCGCGCGGGGCTGCGGCGCGGATGTGCGGCTGGCGGATATTTTCGATGAAGCCTCGATGGCGGCGGCGATGGAGGGGTGTGATGTGAGTATCAACCTCGCGACGTCGCTGCCGGGCCCGAGCGGGCGTGGCGATTATGCCGTCAACGACCGCGTGCGGCGCGAGGGCGCGCCGATCTGGCTGAGGGCATGTGCGCGGGCGGGCGTGGCGCGTGTGATCCAGCAGAGCATTGCGATGGTGAATGCGGCGGGCGAGCAGCTTGCGGATGAAGACACGCCGCCCGGGCCGGTCGGGAATCCGCTCTCCGCGGCGGCGATCCAGGCGACGATCGACATGGAAGCGGCGGTGCGTGCCCGATCTGCTGACCTGGGGCTCGACTGGGTGATCCTGCGCGGCGGGCTGTTCTATGGGCCGGGCACGGGGTTCGACGATGACTGGTTCGTGCGGGCGGCGGCGGGCAAGCTGCGCATGCCGGGCGATGGCGGGGAGTTCGTCTCGCTCGTGCACATCTCCGACATGGCGGCGGCGACAGTGAAGGCGGTGGAGCGCTGGCCGTCGCGG
>DATBNA010000201.1:0-13175 GCA_036554545.1 Hyphomonadaceae bacterium | reverse complement strand
GCCGGCGCGTTCTGCGCAGGCGGCGACGTGAAGGGCTTTGCCAAAACGGATGGCGGGGCCAATCACGGCCGCTCGCCCGAGGAAGCCAGCTACGACCTGCGCCGCCGGATGGAAGTCTCGCGCTGGCTGCACGACATGCCGAAGATCACCATCGCCGCCATCCCCGGCGCCTGCGCCGGCGCCGGCCTCTCCATCGCCCTCGCCTGCGACTTCCGCATCGCCGCCCGCGGCGCCAAGATGACCACCGCCTTCGCCAAGGTCGGCCTCTCCGGCGATTTCGGCGGCACCTATTTCCTTTCGCAGCTCGTCGGCGTTGCAAAAGCCAAGGAGCTATACCTCCTCTCCGACGTGATCCTCGCCGAAGAGGCCGAGCGCCTCGGCATCGTCAACCGCGCCGTCGATCCGAAGGAGCTCGAAGGCGAAGCCATGGCTCTCGCCAAGCGCTTCGCCAGCGGCCCGCGCATCACGCTCGGCCTCATGAAGAAGAACCTCAACACCGCCGAACGCGGCGACCTCGTCCTGTCCTTCGACACCGAAGCGCTCAACCACTCCCGCTCCGCCCAGACCGAAGACCACAAGGAAGCCTCGAAGGCCTTCGTCGAAAAACGCGCGCCGGTTTTCAAGGGTAGGTAAGAGTGTTCAAGGGAAGATAAGAGCGTTCAAGGGGAGATAACCCGCGCGCCGCCCGATCCGCGCCGTGATTTGGCCATGCCGACCTGATGAGTCGGCTGCCGACAGGGGATGATCCGCATTCATGAGCGCAGCGCTCGAGACCTTTGGCCTCGGCAAGTCCTATGGCTCGGGCGCCGGCGCCGTGCACGCGCTGCAGGCGCTCGACCTCTCGATCCCGCGCGGCGGCGTCTACGGCATCCTCGGCCCTAACGGTGCGGGCAAGAGCACGCTGCTCCGTCTGGCCCTCGGCCTCATCAACCCCAGCCGCGGAACGGTGCGCCTGCTCGACGCGGAAAAGACCGACACCGCGGTCCTCCGCAGGGTCGGCGCGATGATCGAGGCGCCGTCGCTCTATCCCTTCCTCACCGCCGCCGACATGCTGCGCGTCTTCGCCCGCATGTCGGGCTTTGCCGAAACGGGCCGCGAAGCCGCCGTGCTCGAACGCGTCGGCCTTACCGAAGCCGCGCATCGCCGCGCCCGCACCTTCTCCATGGGCATGCGCCAGCGCCTCGCCCTCGCCGCCGCGCTGCTTCATCGCCCCGAGCTGCTCATCCTCGACGAGCCCACCAACGGCCTCGACCCCGCCGGCATCCAGGAGATGCGCATCCTCATCCGCGACCTTGTCGACAGGGACGGCGTCACCATCATCCTGTCGAGCCATCTGCTCGATGAAGTCGAGAAGGTCTGCGACCGCGTCGCCATCCTCGACCATGGCAGGCTGATCGCCGAAGGCGCCGTCGCCGATCTCGTCGGCGGCCACGGGCTCTTCTACCTCGACGTCTCTCCTGTCGAAGCGGCCCTCGCCATCCTCGGCCCCCGAGGCAAGCGCCACCGCGAAGGCGTCGCCGCCGAGATCTCCCGCGAGGAAGCCCCCGCCCTCATCCGCCAGCTCGTCGCCGCCAACATTGCCGTCACGGAGGCGCGCTGGCTCGCTCCCACGCTCGAGGAAATCTTTCTCTCCCGCACCGGCGGAGACGGGACATGATCCTCGACGCCCTCCGCTCCGAAATCCTGAAGCTGACGAAGAACCGCTGGTCGATGTTCTGGGCCTTCGGCTTCGTGCCGCTGTTCACGCTCGCCATGGGCGTCCTGGTCGAGACCTTCGTGCGCTCGTCCGCCTCCGCCGGCCCGCTGGCCAACGTGACGGCGCCGCTGAATTCGGCGCTCGATGGCCTTTCCGCCTTCAACAATGTCTTCCTGCAGATCTTCCCGATCGCCGGCGCCGCCATCCTGTTCGCTGGCGAATACCGCTGGGAGACATGGCGCGCGATCCTGCCGCGCAACGAGCGCTCCGCCGTCCTTCTCGCCAAGCTGATCGCGTTCGCGCTCGCTGTTGCGGCGGGGATCCTCCTCTCGGGCTTCTTTGGCTGGCTGGTCGCCGTCTATGACCTGATCGTCCTCGGCGCGACCCCGCACTGGCCGCGCGCCGGCGCCGGCGATGTGATCCTTGCACTCTTCATCGCCTTCGGCGGAAGCTTCCTGCAGGTGATGGCGAGCGCCGCCCTGGTGATGTTCACCGCCATCGTCAGCCGCGCCATGATCGCCTCGATCATCGCCCCCTTCATGATCCTGATCGCCCTGGCGCTGGCCGCCTCGCGCATCCGGCTTCCTGGCGCCGATCTTTCCGCCGCCGGTTTTCCCAGCATCGCCGGAACCTCGATCGACCAGATGGCCCGCGCTACCCTGGGCGATCCCGACGCGATCGGCGTTCACCTCGCCGTACCTGGCGCCGGCGCCCTTCTCTTGTGGTGCATCGTGCTGGCGGTCGGCGCGCTCCTGCTCTTCAGCCGCCAGGACCTTTCGCGCGAATAGGACCCCTGTTTTCAAAGGTGGAAGGCCCTCCCTGAAAGACACGATTCACCATGACGCTCCCCACATGGCTGACGGCAGGTTTACGCCCGCCGCGAAATCCGCCGCTGCGGGAAGCAAGCAACCTTAATGTGCCTGCGGGACACTCTCCCGGATTGTGTGGGGAATCCGCCATGCGCTTTGTTCTTGCTGCGACCGTCTCAACGATGCTGCTTGCGAGCTGCGCCAGCATGTCGAAGAGCGAATGTCTTTATGCCGACTGGCAGGCGATCGGTTATGAAGACGGTTCGGTGGGCATGCCCGCCTCCGCCGTCTCCGCGCGCCGGCAGGCGTGCGCCAAGGCCGGCGTCACGCCCGACATGAACGCCTATCTCGCGGGCCGCGACCAGGGCCTCACCGAATACTGCACGCCGGGCAACGGCTTCCGCGTCGGTGAAAACGGCGCAGGCTATGCTGGCGTCTGCGCGCGGCACGACGAGGCGTCCTTCCTCGACCAGTATCGCACCGGCGCGCGCCTCTATCTCCTGCGCGACAAGCTGCGCAGTGCCGAGTTCGCGCTCCGCCAGGCCAATGACGATCTCAGCAACGCCCAGCACGGCATCGCGCTCGCGACCGCCGCGCTGGTGCGCCCCGACCTGACGATTTCAGAACGCACGGCCTATGTGGTCGACCTCAAGCGCCTCGCCGAAGAAGGCGAAGCGATCGAGCGCTCCATCCCGGGCCTGCGCATGAACATCGATCTCGCGGCGGCCGACCTGCAGGACTATGAGACGCAGCTCGCTGCGCTTCCGTCCTTCAAGTCGCAGGCTTCGCTCCGCTAGGACCGAAGCTACTCGCCTTCCTTCTCGATGGCGGTGTCGAGACCTTCGGCATCGCCACGAAGGATTCCCGGCAGGGCGTAGTTCCCTTCGTGGCAGGCGTATTCGTAGATGCTCTCCTTCGACTTCCGGAGCACCATCTCGCCCTTCCACGTCTGCGAGTAGAAGCCCGGATCGGCGACCTCGAACTCGTAGAGGATCTCGAGCGGCGACTTGCGGGTGAACCTCTCAGTCACCTTGCCCTGCGGCGACAGCGGAATATAGCCGCCGCGCGACTGCGTCGGGTGCACGTTGCGCGTCTCGACCACCAGCGTGTCGCCTTCCCAGCGCGCCACTGAATCGCCGAACCACTGCTTGATCGCATCCGGCCGCTGCTTGCCGCCGACCGAGATGATCCGGGCGTCGTGCGCCATCTCCGTGTTGATCATCACGTTCGTCGGCGTCTGCACGATCTGGTAGTGGTTGTTGTACATGCCGTTGACCAGCGGCGGGCCGGCCTGCCCCGTGTAGGAAATGAGACAGCGGTCGCCGAGCGTGCGCGCTTCCGGTCCGGTATTTCTCGCCTTGCGGAATTCCGCCACCCGCGCGGCACGCGCGGCGCGGCCGGCGTCCGAATACGGAATGCGTCCGTTCGCGGTCGAGGTGATCCAGGACGAGCGGTACTCGCCGTTGACCTTGGCGTATTCTGCGCCCGGGTCGATCCAGAACGCGTTATAGCCCGCGTTCGCGTTGCGATCCTTGAACGCCCCCTCGCTGAGATCTGACCTGCCGCTCTGCGCCTTGTAGGCCTGGGCGTAGTAGGAATCGCCCGTGAACTTGGCGACCTGCTCTTCAGGGATCACCAGCGTGTCGATCTTGATCCCGCCGCCATAGCTGATGCCGCGCTCCATTGTCGTCAGCGAGGCGTTCGACCACACGCCCTGCAGGTCCGGCCTGCCGTCCGGCGTGCGCGGGGCCTTGTAGTTCGGGTCCCACTTCTGCAGGTCCTTGAAGTACGGGATCGGGCTCTCGAAATTCTTCGCGCCCGCGATCGTCGTTGTCTGCGCGTGCGCAGCGCCTGCGAGCGCCATCGCCGCAAGCCCCACTCCCAGAAGTCTCATCTCTTCTCTCCCTAAGAACTGATGGCGTCAGGTCGGCGGCGAAGCCGGCGCCGATGCTGCATCGGCTGCCCGCGCCCGCGGCGCCTGGGCGGCGAAGAACTCGGCCTTGTCGAGGCCGCCATCGCCGTTCTTGTCGAGCGCCGCGAAATTGTCCTTGAGGCGCTTCAGGCGCTGCCCGCGCAGCTCGCCGGGCTCGATCTTCTTCGAGATGTCGTCGTCCAGCACGCTGAACGAGATCGAACGTGTGATCTCGCGCTGCACGTCATCCTTTGGAGTCTCGAGGCTCTCGCCGACGATCTTGTAGTGCAGGTAGGTGAACAGCATTTCCTCGAAGGTCTGTTCGCCGAACAGCACATTGGCCTTCGGGTCGGGGTTCGACTTGTTGTTCACCGAGTTGTCGAAGATGTAGTCGGCGATCATCACCGAGCCGGCCGGGATCTTCAGCCAGTCCTTGAACACGTATTCCCGCTGCCAGTTGAAGTCGTAGATCGGCTGGTTGTGCAGGATCTCCTCGCGCCCGTCCGGATAGCGGACGGTGAGGCGCGTGGCGTAGCCGCGCGAGTGCGCGTGCGGACGCACGCGATAGAGCATCACGTCGACCGGGAACTCTACATAGCCGCGCTCATGGTGCAGCCCTTCGCCCGCCGGGATCTCGATCGAGAAGTCGGCGATGCCGAGCTGGCGCAGGATGTTCTCGGGCTTGTCCTTCTTGTAGTAGATGCCCACGCGCGTCTTGTCGGTCTGGGCCTGGCCGTTGGGCGTGTAGTGCATCTGGAAGATGAACTCGCCGTTGGCCGGAACCATGTTGCCGGTGTCGGATGGATAGTTCGTCGGCTCCGAGCCCGGGCCCCATCCGCCCGTGTCGACTTCCCAGCCCTGACCCATCGACGTCTTGCCGTCAGGATTCCAGCCGGCGACGATGTGGTGCACCGCCTTGCTGGCGCCTGGGCGATAGGCCACGGCCTGCAGGAATTTTGCTTCCTTCGTCGGGTTCTTCACGCGGAGGTGTTGATACTCGACGATGCCCGAGGCAGGTACGTCGAACGTCGGCAGTTCGAGGACCACGTCCGGCTGGCCATAGGGCCATTCCGGCGCAACATAGCCGAGCTTCGCCAGCGGATCTTCGCCCGCGCCGCGTGGGGCGCCGGCCTCGATCCAGTGAACCAGCGTTTTCGTCTGTGCGTCCGTCAGCCTGCCGTCGGTCTTGAGATCATGCGTGCCCTTGCCGGAGTGGAAGGGCGGCATGCGCTTCGACATCACCGCCTCGCGGATCATCGGCGCAAAGCCTTTGACGACCTCGTAATTGGTCATCGCGAATGGAGCGACACCGTTCGGCGCGTGGCACGCAACGCACTTGGCGGCGAGGATCGGCGCGACTTCCTTCTCGTAGGAGATCTTCTTCCACTCAGCCGCCTTCTTCGCATCCGGAAAGTTGAGCTTCGTGCCGCTGACCTTTGCGTCGGTGATTTTCGGCGACTGCCCCGCGATCATCGCATCGAGCGCGGCGGAGAGATTCGTCTCCGGTCCATGATAGGCGACGTTCCAGGTCTTCGGATTGAGGACGAAGACTTCCGCCGTCGAGGTCACGCCCAGCGACCGGCCGACCATCTGCAGGTCGTCGTCGAGAACGGCGATGGTCTTGGCCTTCTCCAGCTTGCCGAGCGAAGCCTTTGCCTTCCCGGACGAGTCGAGCGCGAAGAACACAACGCCCTTGGCCTCGTAGGCGGCGCGCATTTTCTCGATCGCTTCGATGGCCTTGGTCGAGGCCTTGTCCCCTGCCTGGTGGCTGACGATCACCACCGCCGGATTGCTCTTGTAGTAGTAGAGCTGGTGGCCAATCCCCTGCTGGTCGATCAGCATGAAGTTGTCGACCTTCGCGCCGGCGAGGCCCGGCGTGGAATTGTTGGCGCTGGCGGCCATCGCGAGCACGCCGGCGGCGGCGCCGGCCAGCAGGCACGTCAAGGCAATACGGGCTTTCATGGACGTTTCCCCAAGAGAATTTGGGACGCATCCTGATCCTGCTGCCGCAAACGGCAATCTCTATTACGCAGCGCTATCCCTTACGTTAGGCGATCAAATTTTTGGTGAGCGTTCGCCTGCCAGCGGAGAGTGCGCCTTCCCCTGTCCCGCGAGCTAGCCGCCGCTGTCGATGGACCGGGCAGTTGATCCATGGTGGTTTGAAACCGGGCCGAACCACGGGGACGCGATGACGCCAGCGAAACTGATCCTGTCAGCCTGCCTGCTTGGTCTTGCGGGCTGTTCCGCTGTTGAGAAACCCCCAGCCGTCGAGGCCGCAGCCCCCACGACTGCAACCGTCCCCGCGCCACCTCCCATCACTCCCGCGCCGGCCGACCGGCGGACGGAATACGCCGACGCGCTGTTCTCCACCTTCACCTCCGAAAGGCCCGGCCTCGCCGTCCTCGTCACGCAGGACGGCAAGCCGGTCTACGAGCGCTATTTCGGCATGGCCGATCTCGAACACTCGGTGCGGGTGACCGAACTCTCGCGCTTTCATGTCGCCAGCGTTTCCAAGCAGTTCACCGCCTACGCGGCGGCGCTCCTCGCCGCCGAGGGCAAGCTCGACATGGACGCCGACATTCGCACCTACCTCCCGGACATGCCTGACTTCGGCAAGCCGGTGACGACGCGCATGCTGCTCAACCACACCAGCGGCATCCGCGATCAGTGGGCGCTCTTTATCCTCGCCGGCTACGACTTCCAGGATTTCCTGAAACAGTCCGCCGCGCTCTCTTTCGCCCGCAACCAGCGCGAGCTCAATTTCGAGCCGGGCTCGACCTATGAATATTCCAATGGCGGCTATTCGGTCGCCGCCACCGTGGTCGAGAAGGTGTCCGGCCAGTCGCTGCGACGCTTCCTCGAAGAGCGCGTCTTCGGCCCGCTCGGAATGACCGACACCTTCGTCTACGACGACGCCGGGGAGATCGTCCGCAATCGCGCCATGAGCTACACGGCCGGCGCCACGCCCCGCCTCTCGCGCCTCAACTACAACAATTACGGCGCCACCAGCCTCCACTCGACGCCCCGCGACCTCGCAAAATGGGCTCAGGAGCTGATCGAGCCGCGCCTTCTCAACGCCTCCGCCATCGCGATGCTGAAACAGCGCGGCAGGCTCAATGACGGCACGCAGCTCACCTACGCGCTCGGCGTCGGACTCAACCCGTCCGCGGGCCGGCCGGCCGTCTCCCATGGCGGCTCGGACGCCGGTTACCGCGCCCAGTTCAGCGTCTTTCCCGAAGACAAGGCCAGCGTGGTCGTCCTGTCCAACGGGACAGCGGACACCGGAATGCTCGCCGAACGGCTCGCCGGCATCTTCCTCGCCAACGGAACGGGCGACATGTCTCCTGGCGACGCCAGCCCGCCTCCACCGGCGGACAAGCTGGCCCCACTCGTCGGCCACTATGCGCCCGAGCATGGCCCCGGCCTCGAACTGCGGCTGCAGGGCGATGTGCTGATGGCCTACCACGCCGGCATTCCGGCTCAACTCTCCTTCCGGAACGATGGTCGCTTCTACGTCGGCAATCCACCGGGCAACCCGCCCAACTGGATCCGTCTGGCGCCCGACGGCGGCGCTCTGCTCCGCGGACGCGGCGAAGGCACGGTCGAAACGCTCCGTCGCTTTGTGCCGGTCACGCCTGCCGCCGCCGATCTCCGTCCCCTCGTCGGCGCCTATCACAGCGACGAGGCCGACATCACCTACAGGCTGACGCTCGACGGCTCGACCCTGCGCCTTTCCAGCGTGCGGACGGCGCCGATCGGCCTCACCGCGATGGACAAGGACAGGTTCGCCGCCCCTGCCATGTTCGGATCGGTCTTGCGCATCGTCCGCAACCGCGCCGGCAAACCGACCGGCTTTCGCATCTCCATGATGGGCGGCCGCCTTCGCAACGTTCTCTTTGAACGCGTCGATTGAGCCGGACTTGTCTCGCTATTTTCAAAGAACTATAACGACTCACGGACTCGTTCTGCGAACGGTTCGCAACAAACTGCTCCACAGCCGGCCCTTCGCCGGCTTCTCGCGCAAGAGTGAGCGCAGGAACCGAGATTCCGTGCGTGAACTCGCCCGTCGTGATTGGCGAGCGCGGACTCACACGATATGGAATCGCATGCGCGCCTCCTCGCGGAGGCAGAACTGCATCGCGGGTTAGAAACTGGGCGGAGGAGCCGGGCAATTATCCGGAGCACGCCCGCGGAGCTCAAAAAATGGCGAATTACACAATCAACGTGAACGGAAAGACCCACACGGTCGACGTGGCGGGGGACATGCCGCTCCTCTGGGTGCTGCGTGACAAGATAAATCTCAAAGGCACCAAGTTCGGCTGCGGCGTCGCCTCGTGCGGCGCCTGTACCGTTCACCTCGATGGCAAGGTCGCCCGCGCCTGCATGACGCCGATCTCTTCGGTCGGCGGCCAGCGCGTCACCACCATCGAAGGCATCGGCGACACGAAGACAGGCCAGGCGGTCCAGAAAGCCTGGGTCGACGTCGACGTCGTCCAGTGCGGTTACTGCCAGGCTGGCCAGATCATGGCGGCCACCGCCCTGATCAACTCGAATTCGAGGCCGACCGACAAGGACATCGACACGGCGATGCAGGGCAATGCCTGCCGCTGTGGCACCTACGTGCGCATCCGCGAAGCCATCAAGACGGCCGCGGGCGTCGCCAAAACCGATACGCGGGAGGTCTGATCATGGCTGACGGTATGACTGTGAACACCTCGCGCCGCTTCTTCCTGCTTGCCTCTGCAGCAGGCGGCCTCGTCCTCGCCGGATGCATGACGCCGGACACCACAGAAGGCGGCGCCGCTCTCGCCGCCGGCCCGCCGGTTCCGAAGCAGCCCGTCGTTGACATGAACAACTTCGTCGCGATCTCGCCTGATGGCACGATCCGGATCATGGCGAAGAACCCCGAGATCGGTCAGGGCATCAAGACGATGCTTCCGATGCTGATCGCGGAAGAGCTCGACGCCGACTGGTCGAAGGTCACCATCGAACAGGGCGACGCCGACCAGAAACGCTATGGCAGCCAGATCGCCGGCGGCTCCTTCGCCACGCCGCAACACTGGGTCCCGCAGCGCCAGGTCGGCCGCGCCGCCCGCGAGATGCTGCTCCAGGCCGCCGCCGCGCGCCTTGCCGTTCCGGTGAGCGAACTGACCACCGAGCCCTCGATGGTCGTCCACGCCGCGACCAGCAAGAAGATCCCGTACGGCGACCTCGTCGCCGACGCGGCCAAGCTGACGCCTCCGGACCCTGCCTCGCTCAAGATGAAGGATCCGAAGGACTACCGCATCATCGGCAAGGACATGCGGAACTGGGATACGCCCCGGATCGTCCGCGGCGAGCCCATCTTCGGCATCGACGTCACCGTGCCGGGAATGAAGTACGCCAACTACGTCAAATGCCCTGTGTTTGCGGGCAAAGTCGTCTCGGCCAACCTTGATGAGATCAAGGCCATTCCGGGCGTGACCGACGCCTTCGTCGTCAGGCAGGTCGGCACGAACCTGATGGGCCTGATGGATGGCGTCGCCATCCTTGGCGACGACTGGTGGACGGTGAAGGAAGCCGCCAAGAAGCTGAAGGTCCAGTGGGACGAAGGCGCAACCGCCTCCCAGTCCACTGCCTCCTTCGACCAGCAGGCCGCGACCCTCGCCAAGGCCAAGCCGCAAGGCTATCTCGGCCCGCGCGGCGGCGCTGCTCCCACTGAAGCCACATGGGCGGCTGCAGAAGACGCCGTGAACAAGGCGGCGAAGAAGGTCGAGGCCTCCTACACCTATCCCTTCCTCGTCCACGCCCCGCTCGAGCCGCAGAACTGTACGGCCCACGCGAAGGCTGACGGCACCGTCGAGATCTGGGCCCCGACCCAGCTCCCCGGCCAGGGCATCGGCCTCGTCGCCGAAGCTGTCGGCGTCGCGCAGGACAAGATCACCTGCCACATGATCCGTTGCGGCGGCGGCTTCGGCCGGCGCCTGTCCAACGACTTCATGGTCGAGGCTGCAGCCATTTCCAAGCAGGCCGGCAATATCCCGGTGAAGCTGGTATGGACGCGCGAGCAGGACATGGCGCACGACCCGTATCGTCCGGGCGGCTACCACAACTTCCGCGCTGGTGTGGATGCGCAGGGCGCCATGGTCGCCCTGACCAACCACTTCATCACCTTCGGCGGCGCCAACGGCCAGCCGCTGGGCAACGCCACTTCGCCGCCGACGGAATTCCCCTCGGGCTTCATCCCGAACACCGTCTACGGCCAGTCGCTGATCCCGGGCGGCATGCCCACGGGTCCGCTGCGCGCCCCGGTGTCGAACGCCGTCTGCTGGGCCTACCAGTCGTTCATCGATGAAGTGGCGATCGCTGCCGGGAAAGACCCCCTGCAGTTCCGCCTCGACCTCCTGAACTCGGCGGTCACGGCAACTGCCGGCGGCAAGGGCCCGATGAACGCCCAGCGCATGGCTGATGTCGTGCGCATCGTGGGCGAGCGTTCGGGCTGGGCCAACCGTGGCTCACTGCCGAAAGGCACAGGCATGGGCGTCGCCTTCTACTTCTCGCACCAGGGCTATTTCGCCCAGGTCGCGAAGGTGAAGGTCGAGCAGAACGGCGCCTGGCGCGTCCTGAAGGTGTGGAACGTCGGCGACGTCGGCTCCACCATCATCAACCCGACCAATGCCCGCAACCAGGTCGAAGGCTCGATCGTCGACGGCATCTCCGAGATGCACCAGAAGATCACCTTCGACAAAGGTCGCACGGTGCAGACCAACTTCTACGACATGCCGCTGCTGCGCATCGATTACGCGCCGCAGATCGACGTGCACTTCCATACGTCGAACAACGCCCCGACGGGTCTTGGCGAACCGGCGCTCCCGCCGGTCCTGCCGGCCGTGTCGAACGCGCTCTTCGCCGCCACCGGCAAGCGCATCCGCACCCTGCCGGTCGCACAAGCCGAACTGCGCTGGACCTGATCGTCCACGGCAGACCGAAACGCAGCGGCCCGGGCCTTCGCCCGGGCCGTTTGCTTTTGAGCGAGTCGCGGCGCTTTCCCCCGGATGCCGCTGCGTACTTTCCCCCAACGGAAGGCACGTCCGTATCGACTCTCGGCGAAACCGGGCCTGATCACAGCTCGCCTGTCGGGAATGTGACCGAGCGGCAGGTGATTTGCACCCCCGAAAAACCCCGTCACCGTTGACGTTTTTCGGACGCCCTTAGATACTGAAATCTGAATTACGTTCGCAAAAACAGACCCCCGGAGACGGGCCTAAGGGAGAGCTGGAATGAAGTCTGTTGTCACCGCCACGGCGATTGCCGCCGTCCTCGCCGTTGGAGCCCTCGCGGTCCCGGCTGTGTTCGCGGCCCCCACGGCCTCAGCGATCCCGGAAAAGGCTGGCAACTTCCAGCTCACAGACCACACCCGGCTGGCGCACGAACTCTTCTACTTCGACTACGTGCCCGCCATCGTCCTGATGTCCCAGACAAACGGATCGAAGCTCTCGCGCGAGGCCGCCGCCGAGCTCGCCAAGGTCCAGGCCGCCTACAAGGACAAGGGCGTCCTCTTCTACATGATCAACTCGAACCTCGGCGACTCGCGCGATGAAGCCGCCGCCGAAGCGAAGGCCCAGAAGTTCACGATGCCGGTTCTCATGGACGAGCTGCAGCTCGTCGGCGAGCAGCTCGGCTACGAGCGTGAGGGCGAGATCTTCATCATCACGCCGAAGGACGGCTTCAAGGTCGCCTATCACGGCCCGCTCGACGACCGCTTCGCGAAATCGACCCCGAATGTGAAAGCCGCCGCGAAGGACGCTTACGTCGCCAAGGCGCTCGACTCGATCCTCGCCGGCAAGCCGGTCGCCAATCCGCGCGTCGATGTGAAGGCCGGCAAGACGATCGCCTTCCCGGAACGCGGCAAGGCCGTCGAGCATGCCAACATCTCCTACTCCAAGGAGATCTCCGCGATCCTCCAGGAGAAGTGCGTCACCTGTCACCAGGAAGGCGGCATCGCCCCGTTCGCGATGAACTCCTACGAGGTGGTGAAAGGTTTCGCCCCGATGATGCTCGAGTCGGTGATGGCCGAGCGCATGCCTCCCTACTTCGCCGATCCGCACATCGGCGAGTTCCAGAACAACCACGCCCTCACGGCTGAGCAGAACAAGACGCTCATCCACTGGCTCCAGGCCGGCGCCCCGCGCGGCACGGGTCCGGACACGCTGAAGGAAAAAGCCGGAAAGGCGCCGGACTGGCCGGTCTCGCTTGGCAAGCCTGACGTCGTCGTCCAGCTCCCGTCCTTCAACGTTCCCGCCTCGGGCACGGTCGAATACCAGACGATGCAGGTCGACAACCCGTTCGAGGGCGACACCTGGCTGCGCGCCATCGCCATCAAGCCGGGCGAGCGCACTGTCCTGCACCACGTGACGTCGAACCACTCGCCGGACCGTTCGAAGCCTGCCCCGAAAATTCCGGGCGGCTCGGTCGGCTCCTACACGCCGGGCGCCGAACCGCAGGTCATCGCTGCCGGCGCCGGCGCTCCGGTCCCGGCCGGCGGCAAGCTGCGCTACTCGATGCACTACACCACGACGGGCAAGGCTTCGACCGACGCTACTCAGATCGGCTACTATCTGCTCAAGGAAAAGCCGGAGTTCATCAAGCGCTCGACCGTGATCTCCGACTTCGCCCTGCGGATTCCGAAAGGCGAAGCGCGTCACGAGGAAGTCGCCTATCTCGAATTCCCGGCCGACGCCTATCTCTACACGCTCTACCCGCACGCCCACTATCGCGG
>DATBNA010000188.1:0-1501 GCA_036554545.1 Hyphomonadaceae bacterium | reverse complement strand
GTAGCTCGGCCGGCGCCTTCGACGGAATCCTCTTCCACATTGATCCGACTGGAAGGCCTTCACAAGGTCTACTCGACCGGAGATGTCGATGTGCCTGCGCTGGGCGGCGTTTCTCTAACCGTCGATCAAGGCGAATTTATAGCGATCATGGGCGCGTCAGGATCAGGCAAATCGACGATGATGAACATCATCGGATGCCTCGACCGGCCGACGCGGGGGACTTACATACTCGACGGCCAAGACATGTCACAACTCCCGCAGGAAGGGCGCGCCGACATCCGCAACAGTAAAATCGGATTCGTCTTTCAGGGCTTCAACCTGCTGCCGCGCACATCGGCGCTGGAAAACGTCGAACTGCCGCTGCTCTACGCCGGCGTCGAAACGGCTGAGCGGCGCCGTCGCGCGACGGAGGCGCTGGCGGCCGTGGGGCTCACCGGGCGCGAGCATAGTTATCCGAATCAGCTTTCGGGCGGCCAGCAACAGCGCGTAGCCATCGCCAGGGCGCTGGTCAACCGCCCCGCGATCATCCTGGCCGACGAGCCGACCGGCAACCTCGACTCACGAACGTCGGTCGAGATTATGGGAGTCTTCCAGCGGCTCAACCGCGAGCTGGGCATCACGCTCATCATTGTCACGCACGAGCCGGACATCGCTGAGTTCGCCGGGCGTGTGATCGTCTTCAAGGACGGCGAGATCAACCGCGATGAACCCGTCGTCAGCCGCCGCGACGCCGCCAAGGAGCTGCGTCTGATGTCCGTGACGATGAAGGAGTCGCCTTCGGCTCTCATCAGGCAAGGGCCTTCACTACCTGCCAGGAAGTTCGTAGACCTCCCGACGATCTTGCGCATCGCTTTTCGCGCGCTGGCCCGCAACAAGGCGCGTTCGGCCCTGACGATGCTCGGCATCGTCATCGGCGTAGCCGCCGTGATCGCGATGGTCAGCATCGGTCAGGGGGCGCAGGCCTCGGTGCAGGCTCAGATCGCCAGCGTCGGAACCAACCTGCTCTTCGTCGGCGCGGGTTCGCAGAACGTGGGCGGTGTGCGCAGCGGGACCGGCGCTACAGGGCTGAATACTCTGACCGTTGACGACATCGAAGCGATCCGGCGCGAGGCGCCGAGCGTGGCGGCGGCCAGCCCTGCCGTCAACACCCGTGCGCAACTGGTCTTCGGCGCCAGGAACTGGAACAGCTCGGTTCAAGGGGTCAATGAACAGTTCCTCCAGATTCGCAAGTGGGACGTTCAAAGCGGAGAATTTTTCACCGAAGCCGATGTTCGCACGGCGGCTCGCGTCGCCGTCATCGGCCAGACCATCGCTGATAATCTCTTTCCCGGCTCGGCTCCGGTCGGCCAGACGATCCGCGTCAGGAATATGCCGTTTCGAGTCATCGGAGTCCTGGCCAAGAAGGGGCAGGATCCAGGGGGCCGCGACCAGGACGACGTGGTGTTCGCGCCGTATACCACTGTCCAGAAGAAAATGCTCGCCATTACGCATGCGCAGTTCG
>DATBNA010000172.1:0-4235 GCA_036554545.1 Hyphomonadaceae bacterium | reverse complement strand
CAACAACCTGCCGGCGGAGCTGGCCAAGCTTCCGGCCGTGAAGCCGGGAAGCCGGGGACTCAAATGAAGCTCGAGCGTGCGCGCCTGGGTGTGAACATCGATCACGTAGCGACCATCCGCAACGCGCGCGGCGGGGCGCATCCCGATCCGGCGAAGGCGGCGGCGGTCGCCGAGGCGGCCGGCGCGGACGGCATCACCATCCATCTGCGCGAGGACCGGCGGCACATCCGCGACCACGACCTGGAAGCGGTGCGCAAGGCGGTGAAACTGCCGATCAATCTCGAAATGGCGACGACCGACGAGATGCTGGCGATCGCGCTCGACTTCCGTCCGCATGCGGCGTGCCTGGTGCCGGAGCGACGCGAGGAGCGCACGACCGAGGGCGGCCTCGATGTGGCCCGGTTGCACAATCAGGTGGCGCCCTATGTGGCGAAGCTGCGGGATGCGAAGGTGCGCGTGTCGCTGTTCATCGAGCCGAGCAAGGTGCAGGTGGCTGTGGCCGAGGCGATCGGCGCGCCTGTGGTGGAGCTGCACACGGGCAAGTACGTCGAGCTGGTGTTTGCAGGCGACAAGGCCGGAGCGGCGGACGAGCTGGAGCGGTTGCAGCAGGCGGCAGAGTACGGCCAATCGAAGGGGATCGAGATCCACGTGGGTCATGGGCTCACCTACGATACAGTGCGGCCGGTGGCTGCGATCCCGCAGGTCCGCGAGCTGAACATTGGTCACTTCATCATGGGCGAGGCGCTGTTCGTCGGGCTGGAAGCTGCTGTCAAGCGGATGCGCCTGGAGATCGACGCGGCCAGAAATGCCTAGAGAGCTGGCATGATAATCGGACTTGGCCACGACATGTGTGACATCCGGCGGATCGAGAAGACGCTGGAGCAATTCGGCGACCGGTTCGTGGCGCGCGTGTTCACGGACGAGGAGCGCCGCAAGGCCGAGCGGCGCAGACTCAAGGCCGCGACCTACGCAAAGCGGTTCGCTGCCAAGGAAGCGTGTGCGAAGGCGCTGGGGACGGGCGTCCCGCGACGGGGCGTGCACTGGAAGCATATGGGCGTGGTCAACCTTCCGACGGGCAGGCCGACCATGGTGCTGACTGGCGGCGCGGCCGAGCGGCTGGCCAAGCTTACGCCGGCGGGAATGATCGCCGTGATCCATCTTACGATCACTGATGAGTATCCTTACGCGCAGGCGCAGGTGATCATCGAGGCGCTGCCGGCAGGGTCGCAGTGACGCGGCCTAACTCCAGCCACACGGGCAAGCGCCGGCGCAACCGTGCGCGGGCAGATGCCCCGCCCAGTTTGACAAATGACCTGCGTGCGGAGTGCGAAGAAGCGATCGGTCACCGCTTCAAGACGCCGGCGCTGCTCGACCGCGCGATGACGCATCGCAGCGCGACGCAGGGCAAGGCCGCCGAATGGAGTAACGAGCGCCTGGAATTCCTAGGCGACCGCGTCCTCGGACTGGTAATTGTCGAGACGCTGCTGGAACGCTTCCCCGCTTCGCGCGAGGGCGAGCTGGCGCCGCGTCTTAACGCTCTTGTCAGCCGCGAGACTTGCGCCGTGGTTGGAGCGGAGCTGGGGCTCGGACGTTTCCTGATCGTGGACAGGTCTGAGCGAGCATCGGGCGGAAACAACAAGCCGACGCTGCTGGCCAATGCGGCGGAAGCGGTGATCGGGGCGGTCTATCTCGACGGCGGGTTGAAGGCCGCCGACAAGTTCATCCTGAAGCACTGGACGAAGATGCTGAAGGCAAATACCGAGAAGCCGCGCGACCCGAAATCCTCCTTGCAGGAACGGGTGCAGGGTGAGGGCTTGCCGGCGCCGAGCTATCGCCACGATGCGCGCGAAGGGCCAGACCATGCGCCGGTATTCACCGCAACTGTGCACGTGCAGGGCCGCGAGCCGACATCAGGCGTTGGCGCCTCGAAGCAGGAAGCGGAACGCGCGGCGGCGCGGGCGATGCTGGACGTCATCGGAGGTCATGCGCCATGAGCCGCTCGGGCTTTGCAGCGATCATTGGCGCGCCCAACGCTGGCAAATCTACGCTGGTCAACCGCCTGGTTGGCTCGAAGGTCTCGATCGTTACGCACAAGGTGCAGACGACGCGATTTCCTGTGCGCGGCGTGATGATGCGCGGTGACGCGCAGGTCGTGCTGGTGGACACGCCGGGAATCTTCGCACCGAAACGGCGTCTCGACCGCGCCATGGTGCAGTCGGCCTGGGAAGGCGCAACCGATGCGGATGCGGTTGTTCATCTCGTGGATGCGCGTGCCTGGGTTGGGCAGGGCGATCGTGGCGAAGATGAAGCGATCATCGCGCGACTGAAGGAACTCGGCAGGAAGGCGATCCTTGCGCTGAACAAAATCGACCTCGTGGATCGGTCAGCGCTGCTCGGCGCGGCGAAGGCGCTGTTCGACACCGGGGTCTATTCCGATGTGCTGATGATCTCCGGACTCAACGGCGATGGCGTGGACCAGCTCGCCGACATGCTGGCAGCGCGGATGCCCGAAGGACCGTTCCTCTTCCCTGCGGACCAGGCGGCAGACATTCCGGTACGGCTGCTGGCAGCCGAGGTGACCCGCGAAAAACTGATGCTGCGGCTGCACCAGGAGATCCCATACCAACTCACCGTGGAAACCGAGACCTGGGAGCAATACAAGAACGGCTCGGTGAAGGTCGAGCAGATGATTCATGTCGCGCGCGAGGGCCATCGCAGCATCGTCCTCGGCAAGGGCGGCCAGGCGATCAAGGAAATCGGCATGGCGGCACGAAAGGAGCTGGCCGGCATTCTGGGGCGTCCGGTGCACCTCTTCCTTCGCGTTAAGGTCTCGGAGCGCTGGCAGGAGAACCGCGAGCGTTACTCTGCGTTAGGGCTCGATTTTGACGCCCAATGAGTGGGAACGAAGCGCGGCGCCCGCACTAACGAGTCGTTACCGGCCGGGCCTGAATCCCCGCTGGAACCTCAATCGCGGCTTAGACAAGCTAGATTAACCTGTAATCTGAAAAAATTAGGGGCGCAGGATGTCGGGCTTTGGGAAGCAGGGGACAAGCATTGCCGAGCTTCGTGCTCAGGTGCGTGCAGCCTCTCGGAAAGACAATCCGGCGCCGCCTCCACCGAAGAAAAGAAACAAGGCGACGGAGCTGGAAGATATTCGCGACAAAGCCGCCGAGGCTGCCGAGCGCAAATCGCTCGCCCAGCATCAGACATCGCTGCTTTCAAGGCAGCCAAAGAATTCACGCGTCAAGGCCGTCGAAGAGAAGAAGCCCGGCGTCCCGTTCGTCTTCCAGATCCTTCTCGTGCTGTTGCTGGTGGCCGGCGGCGCCCTCGTCCTCGACCCTAGCCTGATGGCCTATGTGCAGCCTTACATCGACCAGCTCGAGCCGCATGTGCAGTCGCTGCGCGAGCAGGTGGGGCTGTAGCCGCCTAGCGCCGGACGTAGCCGAGGAGTTCGCGCAGGCCAGGGGCAGCGTAATCGACAAGACGTTTCTGCGTATCCGGCAGTTCGTCCGGCAGGTCCGCCTCGACGGCTTCAAGATTTTCGCGCGCGGTTGCGCTCTGTTTCCGGTCGGAGCCGATCAGCACGCGTTGCCGCCAGTCTGACGGCGTCTCTATTCCGCAGGCGTCGAACAGGCGCGCGAAATAGAGTTCGGACTCTTTCGAGTCCAGCTTCTTCAGCGCGTCGACCATTTCCTCGTACCGGACAAGATAGGCGGACGTGCCGAGCCATGCGACGGCGTTGTGGCGGAAGATTTCCTCCATGGTCGGCGCCTTGCCGTGGATGCCGAAGATCATGAGGTTGAGCAGTTCATTGGTGCCGATCTGGTTGTGCTTGAGGCTTTCCATCCCACCCTGGAAATTCTCGGACACGAAGAACCGGGCGCGGGCGAGCACCCAGTCATAGGGGTCGCGGACCATCACGATCTGTTTCGTGGAGCGAAGCAGGATGGCGGCGTCGTCAGAGTAGAGCAGGTGGCCCCACGACAGCTTGGGTTGCCTCTGGTCGAAGGCCGCGGCTCCATGCTGGCGCAGCAGCGGATGCTGAATGAAGGTGGCGTGATATTGCTGCGGCACAGCCACGAACATCCGCATGATGTTTCGAATGAGGTGCGTGCCGCACTTGGGAACCGAGTTCAGGAAGACAGGCGCCTTCAGCGGCGTCTGCGCGAATTCCGCGTTGCGCTCGTTGAGATTGTCGGCGCGCATCGTGATGCGTGGCAAGTCGGGTCTCCGTT
>DATBNA010000143.1:0-3916 GCA_036554545.1 Hyphomonadaceae bacterium | reverse complement strand
GCGGGGGACATAGGCCGGGCGGGCTTCAATGTCACGCTGGAGCGCTCAGCCCTTGGCGGCGTCGATTCCGCCCAGTTTGTTGAGCAGCGCTGCGAGCTGCACGTGCTCGGCGTCCGACAGCCGCTTCATGGCCTCGTCCATCGCCGGGGCGTAGACCGACCACATCTCCTTGCGCAGGGCGTAGCCCTTGGCCGTCGGCTCCAGCAGGTGGCCGCGCTTGTCCTCCTTGCAGAGGATGCGCTTCACCAGCCCCTCGGCCTCCATCCGGTCGACCAGCCGCGACAACTGGTAGGGCAGGATGAAGAGGGGAATGGCGAGATCCTTGGGCCGGGTCGGCTTGCCGGCCCGCTCCAGCTCCCAGAGCACCGTGTACCAGGAAAGCTCCGGGAACCCGGCCTTTTTCAGCTTCGTTTCTACATCGCACTGAACGGCCTGAGACACGCGCCCAAGGGCTATCCAGCTCCGCTGCACGGGGTCTGAAGGCGGCCTGAAGCCGGTCTTTAGCTGGGATTGTTGCAAACGCAACAAAGCCTCCTATGTTGCATATGCAACAAAGTGACGGGAACGCCCGTCGTCAAGACCACACTTCGTTATTCCCGCCTCCGCCACACGTCAAAGGAACCTCCTCATGACCCGCAAGATCGCAGTTCTCGTTGGCTCCCTCCGCAAGGACAGTTTCAGCCGCAAGATCGCCCGCAACATCGCCGCGCTCGCGCCCCGGGGTTACGAGTTCGAAGAAGTCGATATCTCGAAGGTCGGTTTCTACAATCAGGATCTCGACGGCAAAGAGCCGGCGGAATGGCTTGAGCTGCGTGCGAAGATCAAGGCGGCGGACGCGGTTCTCTTCGTGACGCCGGAATACAACCGCTCGGTGCCGGGCGTGCTCAAGAACGCCATCGACATTGCCTCGCGGCCCTATGGCCACAACGTGTTCAACGGCAAGCCGGCGGCGGTCGTCTCCAACTCGCCGGGCAATATCGGCGGCTTCGGCGCGCATCACCACCTGCGCCAGTCGCTGGCGTTTCTCAATACGCCGATCCTGCAGCAGCCGGAAATGTATCTGAGCTCGGTGGGCGACTGGTTCGACGAAAACGGCAAGGTCAAGAACGACCAGACCCGCGACTTCCTCGCCAGCTTCGCGAAGACCTTCGCGGACTGGATCGAGAAAGTGCTCGCCAAGCAAAAGGTTTCTGAAGCCGCCTGAGGAGGCGGAGGTCAAACTGAAGGCCCGCCCCAATGGCGGGCCCTTTTTTCGGTCAGCGTTTGACCCGGTAGTGCAGGTGCACGACTTCCTGGGTCTTCACCGCGCCGACCTGCTCCAGCTCCACCATCCGTTGCGTTGGATCATCGAACAGCCGCCCGCCATTGCCGAGCAGCACTGGCACGACCTGAAGGTGGATCTCGTCGACGAGGCCGGCCGCCAGCGCCTGGTTGGCGATATCCGGCCCGCCCATCAGCAGCACTTCCTTGCCATGCGCCGCCAGCCGCGCATCCGCGATGGCCTCCTCGACGCCTTCGACAAAGTGGAAGGTCGCGCTCTTCTCCTCGCGCGGCGCCCGGCGCTCGTGCGTCACCACGAAAGTGGGCAGGGGATGCGGTGTGTCCTTCCAGTGCTGATAGCCGACATCGAACATTCGTCGGCCGATCACCACCGCCCGGACGCGATGCATCGCCTCAAGGACGATCTCGGCATCCTCCTGTCGCGGGCCATCCACGCCGGGTTCCGGAAATATCCAGCGGTGCAGCCGCTCGCCGCCGCGGCCCATCGCCTGTTCTTCGTTCACGTCCGGTCCGCAGACGTAGCCGTCGAGGGACATGGACATCGACAGGATGACTTCAGGCATGAGCTGACCCTTCGCGTCCAACGTGCCAGGGAAGGTTCAGTGCGGAGGACGACATGCGACTATGCCATGCGCAGGTCCTTGGGGTCATCCTGCTTTCTTTTCCCGCAGCATGGGCTCAGGCCCCCACTACAGTCTCGTCGCGCACAGCGCCGCCTATCCAGCCCGGCTGAGGATGTAGGATTCCTGCAGCAGGCCGTTGTCCTTCATGAAGGCCGACATCGACTCATAGGTCGCGGTGACGATCGATCCCTTCTGGTCGTCGGTCTTCAGCCGCACATCCGTCATCGGTCCGAAGATCCGCTCCAGCAGGTTGGTCTTCACCCTGGTCGGCTTGTAGTGGGCGCGAAGGTTGGCCTTGATCTGCTTCATGTCGGTAGTTTCCCACGCCGCCGCCGCCAGCACATCGAGCATGAACTCGTTGCAGTTCTGGTACTTCGGATCGAGCGGGTTCGAGACCATCGAATAGGCCGGTACGTGCAGCCTCCGGTAGTCCGGGCTGTCCATGATCGCCAGCACGCGGCGCTGCATCTCAGGGCTCGGGATCATCACCGCCACATCGTCCACCGCGGTCGACGCCACGAAGTCGATGGGGAAATCCTGGTGCAGGTAGGACTTGTCCTTCGCCAGCTTCTCGCCGTCGCCATGATAGAGGTTGTAGACCGCGTAGCCGTTGATGCTGCGGCCGTCCTCCAGCTGGATCGGCGAGTAGACCCAGAAGGCGCCGTGCGTGTACGAGATGCCGTCGGGCAGCTCGCTGCGCGCGCGTCCCGTTCGGAACACGATCGCAAGCCGCGCGCCTTTCGCCGCAAGATCGCGTTCCACCTGTTTGGAGAAGGTCGCCGCCTCTTCGGCGGTCAGGTACGATCCCGCGCCGGCATTGCTGTAGGAATCGCCCGGCGCGCTTTGCGCATGGGCGGCCGGCGCGCTCGCGACAAACGCCGCAAGCGCCAGGCTTGCCAGAAGTTTCCTGGTCATTGGCCGGCCGGCGTAAACGGCACTTTGGGCGCAGGCTGCGGCTTGGCGATGACGACATCATCGCCGATCGTCAGCGGCGCGTTGGAGAACTCGACCAGCTTGCGCGCGCTGCGCGAGGCGCCGCCGGCTGCGTCGGAGAATCCGTCGGCGACTTCAAACTGTCCGGAAGCCGCCGCTCCGACGCCAACAGCGCCGGACGCAACAGCCGTCGCCCCCAGCGGAACGGCGACGACGCCCGAAGTGGTGCGCACGCCGCTTTCGGTGATGGCGCCGGCGGCGATGCTCGTCTGCTTCAATGCTGTGGAAGCGTTCTGTGCGGATTGGGCGTGGGCAGGCACGACAAGAGCAGCAGCGAAAGCTGCGATGGCAATCAGACGCATGGCAGTCCCCTCTAATTGACAGTGTCAAGTGGCAGGGGAATCGGGCGCATCTGTGGCGGCTTACGCGGCTGTAACATTACGTGAGCAGCTCAGCCGATACGGTCTTCCGGTTTGCGTTTTCCGTCGTCGTCGCCGTCGTCCTCGTCTTCCTCGCCGGCGCGCTCCTCACGCGCTTCGTGCAGGTGGCGCACGCTCTGGTCGAAGACGTTCGCGCCCAGGAATACGTCGGCCATGCCGGGCGGCGCGCCCTGGCGCTTCACCTTCCGGTAGTAGACCCAGCCCTTCCGTTCCATCCACAGGCCGAGCTGATCGAGCAGGATCAGGCCGGCGACGCCAGCAAGAATCCACAGAACGATTTCCAGCATACGCCCTCCCGCCCGAAAGCGAGACATGGGAAGCCGCCAAACGAAAAGGAGAGGGCGCGGGCGGCGCCCTCTCCACTATTTTTTCTAAAGCTCGGCGCTTACGCCTTCACGCCGATCGGCAGCTTCGGATAGCTCCGGCCCGTCGCCGCAAGCAGCGCGTTGGCGACGGCGGGTCCGATCACCGGCGTGCCGGGTTCGCCTACGCCGGTCGGCGGCTCGGCGGATTGCACGATGTGCACTTCCACCTTCGGCATCTGCGCGTTGCGCAGCACGTTGTAGTCGAAGAAGTTCGACTGCACCGGCTCGCCGTCCTTCAATGTCAGCGCCTCGCCGAGGATGGACGACAGGCCAT
>DATBNA010000138.1:0-2072 GCA_036554545.1 Hyphomonadaceae bacterium | reverse complement strand
TTCCATTGAAACTTCTGCATCCCCTCCCACTGTTGGACGGGCGTGTTCTGTGCGGCTCCTGCCGGCGCAATGGCGAATGCGAGCCCGGCGAAAATAGCTGCACTGAATAGGTGGTTTCTCATGGCCAGCCTCCTGTCGGCGCCTCTAGATGACTCTACCAGCAAAAGCGGGCGCGAAAAATGGCAAAGGCCGCTTCGGCAAGCGGCCTTTGCTTGGCGGCGGACTGCGGAGGGGTCAGGGCTCGCCGCCCGACGCCGGAAACCAGCCGCATCAGGCTCCGCGAGGAGAGCGGAAACCTCGATCAGGTGTTTCCCGTACTCTGTCTCTGGGAATGCCCCACCTGCCGCATCGCTCCGCTCGCAACGGCGGAGCAAGCTGCTTCCCGCCGCTACGGGCCTCTTCCCGGGGTGGCGACTCTTCGCGTTGCCGAAACCTATTCCAGATCTTCGATCTGCGTCTCAGGTCCGAGCTTGTGCGAAAGCGACGCCGACAGGAACTGGTCGAGATCGCCGTCGAGCACGCCGGAAGTGTCGGAGGTTTCAACGCCCGTGCGCAGGTCCTTCACCATCTGATAGGGCTGCAGCACGTAGGAGCGGATCTGGCGACCCCAGCCGATTTCGGTCTTGGAGTCGGCTTCCGCCTGCGCCACGGCTTCGCGCTTTTTCAGCTCCATCTCGTAGATGCGTGCGCGCAGCATGTCCCACGCCTTGGCGCGGTTCTTGTGCTGCGAGCGCTCGGCCTGAACGGCAACCACGATGCCGGTGGGGATGTGCGTCAGGCGCACGGCCGAGTCAGTCTTGTTGATGTGCTGGCCGCCTGCGCCAGAGGCGCGATAGGTGTCGGTGCGCACATCCTTGTCCTGGATATCGACCTCGATCGTGTCGTCGATCACCGGGTAGACCCAGACAGAGGCAAAGCTCGTATGACGGCGCGCGTTGGAGTCGTAGGGCGAGATGCGCACCAGCCGGTGGACGCCGCTTTCGCTTTTCAGCCAGCCATAAGCGTACTCGCCCTTGATCAGCATGGTCGCCGACTTGATGCCGGCGGTCTCTCCGGGGTGCTCGTCGATCTCTTCGATCTTCATGCCGTGGGCGTTGGCCCAGCGCACATACATGCGGCGAAGCATGGACGCCCAGTCCTGGCTTTCGGTGCCGCCGGCGCCCGCGTTGATCTCGATATAGCAGTCATTGGCGTCGACTTCGCCGGAGAGCAGCGCCTTCAGCTCCGCCGCCTTGGCCTTTTCGAGCGAAGCACGGATCGAACTTTCGACCTCGGCGAACATCGACTTGTCGCCTTCGGCCTCCGCCAGTTCCCAGAGATCGACTGCGTCCTTCGCCTCATTCTCGAGCGCGCGGATGTCATCCATCGCCGAGACAATGCGGTTGCGCTCCCGCATCATCGTCTGCGCCTTCTGAGGGTCGTTCCAGAATTCGGGACTTTCGGAGAGCGCCGTCAGTTCGGCGAGGCGCTTCTCGGCGACGCCCCAGTCAAAGACGCCTCCGCAGCAGCCCGACGGACTGCTTGATGGTCGCGACCATGTTTTCGAGTTCGGGCGTCATTGTGTGTCGGGACCTGCTTGGCTTCCTGGGCGCGGGCTACGCCCGATATGGGCGCTTCCCGGCGGCCTAAAAGATGTCGCCGTCCTTGATTGTCAACTCGCCCGAGGCCGGAGGCTGCTGCGGCTGGCTGGGAACCAGCGGCGGCTGCGTCGGATCACCTGGTTGAGTGGCTGCGATATCCGGTCCGGCGGGCGCCTGGCTGGTCGAGGTCTGCGAAGCGACCGATTCGTCGCCCGCACCGGCGAGCGAACGATCAACGCGATAGCCCTCGCCGCCGCCGCCTACCTCGCAGCGGTCGGTCGGCCCGGTGCCAGGCTTGAACGCCTCGGTAATGGCGAGACGCGTTTCCGGGCCCGGCAGGCAGCCGCTGTCGTAGTCGACCTCGACGAGTTCGACGCCGGGCGGAATACGGAACGGAAGCGCAGGCCGGTCCTTCAGGGCAGCCATCATGAAATCGCGGAAGACAGGCGCCGCCACGCGGCCGGAGCTTTCGCCCTCGCCCATGTTCTTCGG
>DATBNA010000108.1:0-1650 GCA_036554545.1 Hyphomonadaceae bacterium | reverse complement strand
GCGGATGCCCAGGGCCGGCGCTTCCTCCGCCGCGCCACGCAAGTGAAGAACATCTGGGTGCCGTACGGCGAATAGGTCAATCCGGCGGCGATGCGCTCGGCTGACGGACGATCGGGCAGCCGATCGGGCGACACATGACGCGCATGGAGAATTGGAGCAGCGGAAGTTGGCGACCCCGGCAGGATTCGAACCTGCGACCAACAGCTTAGAAGGCTGCTGCTCTATCCCCTGAGCTACGGGGCCGCGTGTGTTCGTCCCGCCTCAATGCGTCCAGGGCTGGTTGCGGTCGCGGCGGAAATTGTCGGAATAGGAGATCGCCGGGCGCACGCGGTCCTTCGGCTCGAAGACGTGGTATTCGATGCCGTTCCGCTCCGCATAGGCGACCGCCTCTTCCTTCGAATCGAACTCGAGCCGAATCTGGCTCTTCATGTCGTCCGACGAAGTATACCCCATCAACGGCTCGATGGTCTTCGGCCGCTCCGGCTCGTATTCCAGGACCCAGCGCTGCGCCCGCGCCTGGCCGGAGCTCATCGCCGTCTTCGCCGGGCGATAGATTCGCGCCGCCATTTAAGCCTCTCCAAGCGGTTGAAGCATCATTACAGGCCGCAAAGCAGCGGCAATTTTGGTCGGGGCAGCAGGATTCGAACCTGCGACCCCCTGCTCCCAAAGCAGGTGCGCTACCAGACTGCGCTATGCCCCGATGCGCTCCGCATGTGGCCCACGCACCCGAAGCGGTCAAGGGCCGCTGCGCCAGCGGAAAAAGCGATGATTCGGGAAACCATAGCAGCGGCGGAACCGGGATTCGGCGGAACCCGGCGGCAAACGTCCCGTTGAGCTGGCTTCCGGCACGATCGCGCGCGTGACTGCATCCGGCCGGTCCGCAGGCTTGCCCTCGATGGGGATGCCGGCCATCAACCGTCCTTCGACCTCACTCGGACCCGTTCGGATGCTGCCCGACGCCGCCGCCTATATCACCCTGCTTGCCGGCTTCGGAGCGGTGGTCCTGCTGACGGCGTGGATGCCACTCGTCCTGAAAGAGCTGCCGCTGTCGCTGCCGATCATCTTCGTGGTTCTCGGCGCGGTCCTTTTCTGGCTGCCGGTGCCCGGGCCAGGTCCCGACCCGCTCGAATATGGCGTGGTCACCGAGCGGGCGACCGAGCTGGTGCTGATCGTCGCCTTGATGGGCGCCGGCCTGAAGCTCGACCGTCCGTTCGGCTGGGGGAGGTGGGCGGCGACATGGCGGCTGCTCGGCATCACCATGCCGCTGTCGATCCTCGGCCTGACCGTGGCCGCCGTCCTCGTCCTCAACCTCGACCTCGCGACCGCGCTGCTTCTTGGCGCCTTGCTGGCGCCGACAGATCCGGTGCTGGCGAGCGATGTCCAGGTCGGGCCGCCGAACACCGGCGAAGAGGACGAGGTGCGCTTCGCGCTCACCTCCGAGGCCGGACTGAACGATGGCCTTGCCTTTCCCTTCGTTCATCTCGCCGTTGTGCTGGCCGGCATTACGGTGCTCGGTCCGTTCGGTTGGGCGATCGAGTGGCTCGCCGTCGACCTTGTGTGGAAGCTCGCCTGCGGTTTGGGCGCAGGCTGGCTCGCAGGCCGCGTGCTCGGCTGGTTGATCTTCCGCATTCCCAATCGCGCGAAGCTTTC
>DATBNA010000104.1:0-2956 GCA_036554545.1 Hyphomonadaceae bacterium | reverse complement strand
GATCCGGACCTGCTGCCGCTTGAGCTGACGGGCGACTATGTCGAGAGCATCAAGGCGAACCTGCCGGAGCTGCCGGACCAGAAGCGCGCCCGTTTCGTGAAGGAGTATGGTCTCAAGGAGTACGACGCAGGCGTGCTGGCGGGCGATGCCGACAAGGCCGCCTATTTTGAAGCCGTCGCCAAGGGCAGGGATGCGCGCCTTGCCGCCAACTGGGTGACACAGGACCTGTTTGGCTACCTCAACAGGGAAGGCCTGGAGCTATGGCAATCGCCGGTCAAGGCGGAGCAGCTCGGCGGCCTGATCGAACTCATCTCCAGCAACACGATCAGCGGCAAAATCGCCAAAGATGTCTTCCAGAAGATGATCGCCACCGGCGATACGGCGGCGAGGATCGTCGACCGGGAAGGCCTGAAGCAGGTCACCGATACCGGCGCAATCGAAAAGGTCGTGGACGAAGTGATCGCGGCCAACCCGAAGCAGATTGAGGAGATCAAGGCGCAGCGCGCCGCCGGCCACGAAAAGCCCAAGACGCTCGGCTGGCTTGTTGGCCAGATCATGAAGGCCTCGGGCGGCAAGGCGAACCCGGCTGCCGTCAACGAAATCCTTGCGAAGAAGCTGGGCCTCTGACCTCGGGACAGCTTGTCCAGGGCAAAGCCACATCGTAAGCGCCGGTGATGATATCCCCGCGCGCCGCCCGTCTCGTCGCCTCGATCCACAAATGGCTGGGGCTCATCATCGGCGCACAGCTCATCGTCTGGACGGCAACCGGACTCTATTTCGCTTCGATCCCCATCGAGCAGATACGCGGCGAACACTACTGGGATGCGGTTGATCACGGCGCGATTGACCTGTCGCGCGTGAAGCTGTCGGCGCTCGATGCCGCCAAAGTGGTCGTTGAGGATCAGCCGAAATTCATTCGCCTGCGCTCCTTTCTCGGCGATCCAGTGTACGAAATCCGGGCGGACATCGGCTTCTTCATGGTGTCAGCTGAAACGGGCGGCGTTCGTTCTCCGCTGACTTATGAAGACGCCAGTGAAGTCGTAATCGCCGCCACGGGCGGTTTGGGCCGACCGGCTAACCCGTTCCCGTCCCTGGGACTGGAGGAGAACGCCAGTCTCATCACAGAGAACCCGCCGCATGAGTATGCGGGGCCCATACCTGCCTGGGTGTTTGAGTATTCCGGCGGCGGCCACAACAAACTGTACCTCGATGCACTGACAGGTGAGACGATCGTCGTACGTACAGACGTGTGGCGCACCTATGATTTCCTCTGGTCGCTTCACATCATGGACTGGGGCCCGGCTCGCGAGAACTTCAACACCCCATGGCTGGTGGCTGCCGCTGTCTTCGCGCTCTCCACGGTCCTTTTCGGCGTCGTTCTGCTGGTCCACCGCTTCACACGCGGCGTATTGCGGGAGAAGAAGGAGACGCCCTGATGCACTGGACCGATATTCTCGCCCTCATCGCCTGCGTGATCGGCGGCGGCCTGGGCGGCTATGCGCTGATCAATCCCCGCTGGGCATCGAAACTGGTCCGGCTGGTTCCGGCCGAAGGCAAGATCGAGGGCCGGTCCGAGTTCCGCGCCACGTATGGCGGGCTGTTCTTGCTGCCGCATGCCTTTGCCTTCTGGGCCGTCCTCACAGTCCAGCCGGGCGCCGAATTCGCTGCAGCTGCGCTGGGCGCCGCTTGGCTGGGATCCGGCGTTGGCCGGATCGTCTCGATTGCGCTGGACAAGACGAACTCCGGGCTCAATTGGTTCAACGTGGCTTTCGAAGCGGTGCTTGGGCTCGCGCTCCTGTCGCCGTTTCTGTTCAGTTAGGAAACCCCATGACGGAGCGTCGTGAGACGGACCGCGATAACTTCGAATCCGGCGGCGAAAGAATAGCGAAGTACCTCGCATCTGCTGGCGTGGCCTCGCGCCGTGATGTCGAAAGGATGATCGCAGAGGGCAGGGTAAGCGTTGACGGGCGCAAGCTCGAAACACCTGCTTTCAAGGTCACCGGCCGGGAGAAGATCCTCGTCGACGGCCATCCCGTCCGCCGCCCCGAAGCAACCCGTCTTTGGCGCTATCACAAGCCTGCCGGCCTCGTGACCACCAACCGCGACCCCGAAGGCCGTCCCACCATCTTCGATGCGCTTCCAAAGGACCTTCCGCGCGTCGTCACCATCGGTCGGCTTGATCTCAACACCGAAGGCCTGCTGCTCCTCACCAATGACGGGGAGCTGGCGCGCGCGCTCGAGCTTCCGGCCACGGGCCTGCCCCGCAAGTATCGCGCCCGCGCTTTCGGCAAGGTGCAGCAGCGTGACCTCGACCGGCTGCGCGACGGCATCGAATACGAGGGCGTCGAATACCGCTCCATCATCGCCCGGCTCGATCGTGTAACGGGATCCAACTCCTGGATCGACATGACGCTGACCGAAGGGAAGAATCGCGAGGCTCGCCGCGCGCTTGAAAGCCTGGGCCTCAAGGTGAACCGCTTGATCCGTGTCTCCTATGGCCCGATCGTCCTGGGTGAGCTTGAAACGGGCGCCCTTGAGGAAGTTCCAGCGTCCCAGCTTCTGGCGGAGTTCGCGGATCACATCCCGGAACGCAGGCGTCCCACGCCTTTCCGCGACAGCAAGCCGGTTCGCGCCAAGCCGAAGAACCAGCCGCACCGCCAACGGCTGAGCCGTGACGTCGAGATCCACGGCGAGGTATGGGGCATCGGACCACGGCCGCCGGGTCGCTCGGGCGCGAAGCTTGGCAAGCGCCCGGAAAACCGCAAGGGCAAACAGCGCGACGGACACCGGAGGAGAGACAGATGAAGCTCTACTACGCGCCGCTGGCGCCGAACCCCGATCGCGTGAAGTTTTTCCTGCAAGAAAAAGGCGTCTGGGATCAGACTCCCAAGACCGAGATCAACATCATCAGGCAGGACCACAAGACGCCTGCCTATCTTGCCCTCAGCCCGCTCAA
>DATBNA010000101.1:0-2062 GCA_036554545.1 Hyphomonadaceae bacterium | reverse complement strand
TCTGCGACACCCCAGCTGAACATGCCCGCAGCAAAAACGCCTGCGAGCGCAAGCAGCGCCACCATTCCGTCGGCATAGATCAGACGAGCGCCAAGGTACTTCATCAGCTCCGGATAGGCGCGGATCAGCCCGCCGATATATCCGCCGAATTTCGAAAGCTGCCCGATAGGATTCAGCTTCCCCTCCTTGTCCGACATGAGTTCGCGGGCCGCGCGGATCCAGGTGCCTCCCGGCGGGGCGCCATCGGGCATGTAGACAAAGAACGGTATGACGAAGATGGCGAGGAAGATCGCAACAAAGGGGCCAGTTCCGCGCTGAAGCGCAAAGCCCTCCTCCGGCCCGCCGAGCCCCGGCGCCACGCCGGCGATCACCACGAGACCAGCAAGGCAGAGTGCAGAGGAAAGCTGGCCGAGGCCAATTCCCGCGCCGGATATCTTCGACAGCGAATCCGGACGGCCGGACGATCGAAGCATCGCGTTGTGGGTCAGCTCAGAATAGGTGTAGCCGACGAAGCCGAGCACCAGAAACATCATGGTGCCCATCATGCCGAGGCCGGCGACAGGTGGATGAAAGATCGGGTTGCCCGGATCCGCCGGGTTTGGTTGGGCCGCGGAAATCGACCACCACAGCGACAGCCCGCTGACTGCGATCATGCCAAGGAAGACGCCCATCAGTGGCTTGCGGGCGCCGCCGCGGTCCATCATCGCACCGAGCAGGGGCGCTGTAAGCGCGCCGATGACGCCAGCCCATTTTGTCGCTTCGGCGATCGCCGCCTGCCCTTCCACCGGATCGCCGACGATGAACGCCGAGAAGTACGGCGGAAACACGTACGTCACGATCAGCATGTAGTAGGGGTTGCGGGCGAATTCGAAGAGCGCCCAGGAAAATCCGGCAGGGGCCCAGACGCCGCCGACACGCGACGCAGCGCGCTCGGTCTTCGCGGCTTCCCGCGCTCCAGTGCTGGCGTCAGTCATCCTGGCTCCCCAGCCCCGCAGGCCGGATGTGCGCCATCATCATGATGGAGTTGCACGCCGCTGTCGATCCACAGGAGTGGGCAGATTCGTGAGCGACGAAAACGGGCGATTTGCCCAGCGGCCCTAACGGAAGGGCGGCTCGTAGAAGGATCTCAGCTTGCGCGAATGCAGCGCATCGCCGCCTGCCCGCGCCAGACTCTCCATGGTCTCGATACCGATCCTTATGTGTTCGCCTATCGCCCGCTCGTAGAACCGGTTTGCTGCGCCCGCGAGCTTGATCTCGCCGTGCAGCGGCTTGTCCGACACACACAGCAGCACGCCATAGGGCACACGCATGCGATAGCCGTTCGCGGCGATCGTTGCGCTTTCCATGTCGATCGCGATCGCCCTGGACTTGTTGAAGCGCTTTGACGTCTTGGTGAAACGCAATTCCCAGTTGCGGTCGTCCGTTGTCACAACCGTACCGGTGCGCAGCCTTTGCTTCAGCGTCTCGGCCTCTTCGCCAGTCACCTTTTCCGCCGCTTCCTGCAGCGCCACCTGTACTTCGGCGATAGGAGGAACCGGAATGTCTGGCGGCAGCACATCGTCCAGGACGTGGTCGTCGCGGAGATAGGCGTGGGCCAGCACATAGTCGCCAATACGCTGCGAGTGCCTGAGCCCGCCGCAATGCCCGACCATGATCCAGCATTCGGGGCGGAGCACAGCGAGGTGGTCCGTGATCGTCTTCGCATTGGACGGACCAACGCCGATGTTGACAAGCGTGATGCCGGAGCGGTTGTCGTCCGCCATGAGGTGATAGGCCGGCATCTGATGGCGGCGCCATGGGCCGTCGTTGACCTTGCGTGCGCCATCCTTCGTCTTCGCATCGACGATGATGCCGCCGGGCGCCGAGAGCCGCGTGTAAGGCCCTGGCTGCTTCAACCGCTCGACCGACCATTCGACGAAGTGGTCGACATAGCGATGGTAGTTGGTGAAGAGGATGTAGCGCTGGCAGTGCTCGAACGGCGTACCCGTATAGTGCTTCAGCCGCTGCAGCGAGAAATCGACACGCGCCGCATCGAACAGCGCCAGCGGCCGCATGCCGTCCG
>DATBNA010000100.1:0-8177 GCA_036554545.1 Hyphomonadaceae bacterium | reverse complement strand
CGGAATTTCTGCCGGTGCTCGGCTTTTTCGATCACATCAGCATTGGCCCCGATCATCTCGACGCCGTGCTTCTTGAGCACTCCAGTGCGTTCCAGTGTCAGCGCGCAATTCAGCGCGGTTTGGCCGCCCATGGTCGGCAGGATCGCGTCCGGCTTTTCTTTCTCGATGATCTTCTCGACCATCTCCGGCGTGATCGGCTCGATGTAGGTGGCGTCCGCCAGCTCCGGATCGGTCATGATCGTCGCCGGATTGGAGTTCACCAGGATGACCCGGTAGCCTTCCGACTTCAGCGCCTTGATCGCCTGCACGCCCGAATAGTCGAACTCGCACGCCTGGCCGATCACGATCGGCCCGGCGCCGATCACCAGGATGGAGGAGATATCTGTGCGCTTGGGCATGTCACCGGACGATCTGGAGCCAGCCTTTCCGGCGGCAAATTGCGGCAGGGTTTAACGATGGCAGGCAGGGGGCGCAACCCTTACAGAGCCGCACCTGTTAGCGGTTGAATCCGTCCCGAATCGTCCCCGCCTGCGCCCTTTTTTGGCGCCTTGCGGCGTCGTAGGAGATTGCAGCTTTCTGTGAAGGCGATACCTCAGCGGCTGACAGAGGGCGGGGTCTGGTTTCGATATGCGTTTGGTGGTGCTGAAAGGCGTATTGGCGGCGATGGCCGTTGCGTTCGCCGGGTCGGCGACGGGGCAGAACGTTGCGGCGCGCCAGCCGGCAGTCCCCGCCGTTCCAACCGGCATCCCGAATCCCTCCCTGACCCCTCGCAATGGCAAGCCGATCGTCGAGCCCGCTGCGATGGAGGGTATGCTCGCCGCCCAGAACGCCGCGCGCCAGCGAATCGGCCTGCCGCCGCTCACATGGTCGTCAGAGCTGGCGGCAAAGGCCGAGGCCAGCGCCACGGCTGCGGCGACTGCGAACTGCAGCATCAATACTGTCACGCGCGCCGCCGCCGCGGAGGGTACGGCCTCCTACTGGGCGGCAGGCCTCAACCGGCTTGGCGGCGCCGCCAGCATCCAGACCATCCTCCCGTCCTTCCTTGTGTCGGAGTGGTCCGAAGGGCGCAGCGACTACGACCTCGCGCGTCATGTCTGCCGCCGCAGCGGTCCGTGCGACCAGTATGCGCGTATGGTCTCTCCCAATGCCCATCAGGTTGGTTGCGCCAAGGCCATCTGCCCAAGCCAGGCCCAGGTCTGGATATGCCGCTATGATGACAGCGCGCCTCCGGCCGCTTCATCGCCCTCGCGGTGATTGAGCCTATCTTGCGGTGTGACTAGGCTGGGCCTGCGGGCAGGCTTACGCACGGGAGAAGACGATGTCGCGCAAGACGATTGCGGCCAGGGCGGCTGGTCTCATTGCTCTGGCGCTGGCGAATGGTTGTGCAAGCTCCAGTCAGGGTGTCGTTGAGCCCGGCGAATTCAGGGCGGCATGGTTCGGCCTCGTGCCCTCAGTTGCGCTCGCCAATCCGCAGGTCGCTCCGCCGGAGGGCGTCGCGATCCCGCCGGCGATTGTTCCGGCAGGCGAGGCCGAGGGACATGGCGCGCTCACCGGCGAGCGCGTGCGAACCACGGTCGAAACAGTCATTGAGTTCGCTACGGACATGCGCGCCGCCGGCTCGCAGATGTGGGGCCGCATCGCCGGACTTCCGTCGCAGGCGGCAGCCGCGCAGTGGCTTGCAGGCGAATTCGACGCCATTGGCCTCACCGACGTGAAGCTTCAGAGCTACAAGGGAACCGGCGATTTCTGGTGGCCCGACAAATGGGAAGCGCGCGTGCTCGCCGATCCCGCCTATGGCGACCAGACCATCGACGTCGTCCTTGCCTCCGCGATGCCTGTCAGCCGCTCGATGCTGGCGGGGCCGATCGAGGCAGCAGTGATCTCGGTCGGCGATGCAGGCGAAGTCTCGACCGAAGGCGTCGCCGGCAAGATCGCCGTCCAGCACACGCGGCCCGCAGCCGGCGCCTATTCCGACCGCACAAAGGTGCGCGAGTCCTCACAGAAGCTGATCCAGGCCGGCGCGGTCGCGGTGATCACCTGGGTCGAGCAGGCCGGCAACATGCACGTCTTCGATTTTGGCCAGTGCGGCGGACCCTGCTTCAACATCGGCGGCGCCGATGGCCGCTTTCTCACCGAGGCGGTGAAGGCGGCGAAGGACAATGGCGCGCCCGAAGTGCGCATGCGCCTCATGCTCCAGTCGCGCAACATGACCGGACTGTCGGCAGCCAACGTCCTTGGTCTCGTGCCGGGGCAGAGCGACGAGATTATCATCGTCAACGCCCATCTCGATTCCTGGTTCGATGGCGCAGGCGATAACGCTGATGGGGTAGGCGTCCTCGTGGCGCTCGCTCGCTACTTCTCGAACCAGCAGACAAAGCCGGCGCGCACGCTGCTGTTCGTGGGTTCAGGCGGCCACCACAGCTCCGGATTGACCGGCCCGGCCAGCGTCGTCACGATGAACCCCGACCTGATGAAGCGCGTGAAGCTGGTCGTGAATCTCGAACACCTTGCCCAATTCGACCTCGAGGCCGTGCCGGCATGGAAGGTCGATCCGGCGGAAGAGCCTAAGAATTTCGGCGTCTCGAATTCATCGCCCTTCCTCGTCAATCTCGTGAAGCAGGCGGCGCAGCGCTATGGCTTCGTGATCAGGCCTGAAATCGTCAACACCGTGCCCGGCGACCTTGGCGGTTACGCGCCGCTCAATGTCGCGCGCATCCAGGGGATCCACTCTGGTCCGCTCTATCACACCAGCGGCGATGTTCTGGATAGCATCTCGACAGCGGGGCTCGAAAAGGCCGCGCGCTTTTATGCCCATGTGATCGAGCAGGCGGCGAAGGCGCCGGCGGAGGAGATCAACCCGCCGGGATCAGCAGCAGCACCGGCGCAATAGCGCGTCAGGTATAACGCTTCGCGGCCTTCTGGTCGTATGCGGACGCTTCGCCCTTTTCCGCGCCGCCGTAGCCGGTGATCGAATCCGCAACAAACGGATTTGTCTGTCGCTCCTGCCCAAACGTGGAAGTCGGTCCGTGCCCCGGCACGAAGGCCATCTCGTCGCCGAGCGGCCAGAGCTTGCCGGTGATCGAGTCGATAAGCTGCTGGTGATTGCCGCGCGGAAAGTCCGTGCGCCCGATCGAGCCGTGGAACAGCACGTCGCCCACGAACGCGATCTTCGCGTCCCTGTTATGGATCACGACATGGCCAGGCGTGTGTCCGGGCGTATGCGAGACATCGAACTTCACGCCTTCCAGCTCCAGCACATCGCCATCCTCGAGATAGCGATCCGGCGTGACATTCTTCAGGCCTGTCAGGCCGTAGCGCTGCGCCGAACTTTCGATCTGGTCGAGCCAGAACTGGTCGTCCTTGTGCGGGCCGATGACGGGCACGCCCGTGCGCTCGCGAATCTCATAGGCGGCGCCGGCATGATCGAGATGCCCGTGCGTAAGCCACATCTCTTTCAGGGTCAGTCCGAAATGGTCGAGCGCGCCCATCAGCGTGTCGACGTCGCCGCCGGGGTCCACGAGCACCGCGTGCTTGGTCGCCGTATCCCAGATCAGCGAGCAGTTCTGCTGCAGCGGCGTTACCGGCACGATGCGGATCTGCAGGCGGGTTTCGGGGCGGGCGTCGGACATGACCCCTAAATGGCTGGCCAGGCTGGGCCATGCAAGCCGCTTTCGCCCCATGCCGCAGCTTTGTAAGCTTCCGCCAAAGGGACGAAACCAGATGCGCATACCGGGATACAGCGGCAGGTCTCGCAGCGGCGGTCTTGGCGGCCTCCTCGGCAACCGCTTCGGTCTGATCCTGATCATTGTTGTCGGCATGGTGGTCTGGTGGTTCGCCAACCAGAAGGAAGGGATCACCGGCCGCAACCAGATGATCACGCTTGCGGTGGAGGAAGAAGTGCAGCTGGGCCAGCAGGCCTACATGCAGCTCCTCCAGTCCGAGCCGGTGCTGTGCGGACAGGGTGCGCGAAGCTGCAACACGGAGGAGGGCGAACTCGTCCGCCTCGTCCAGCAGATCGGCGGACGCATCCGCGAGGCAGCGATTGAATGGGAACGCGAAGGCGCGCCGATGACTGTGCTCGGCGAAGAGGCCGGCAACCTTCCGGGCTGGGGCTCGCTGGCCGACAAGTTCGACTGGCAGTTCGTGGTGATCGCGTCTGATCAGGTGAACGCCTTCGCCTTGCCGGGCGGCTACACCGCCGTCTACACGGGCATCCTGCCCGTCGCCGCCAACGAGAACGGCCTTGCCGCGGTGATGGGTCACGAGATCGGCCACGCCCTGGCGCGCCACGGCGCCGAGCGAGTCAGCCAGCAGCAGGTGATGCAGATAGGACAGCTAGCGGCTGGCGCAGTCTTCGGCGACATGGGCGCGGGTACGCAGCGCGCTGTGATGGGCGCCTTCGGCATGGGTGCGCAGGTCGGCGTTCTTCTGCCCTTCAGCCGCGAACATGAAAGCGAGGCCGACATGATCGGACTGGAGTTGCTCGTCCGCGCCTGCTTCGATCCGCGCGAGGCGCCGCGCCTGTGGCAGCGGATGTCACAGCTTGGCGGCGGGGGAGGCGGGTCAGACATGCTCTCGACGCACCCGGATCCCGCCGCGCGGGCCCAGGCCTTCGAGGAAGTGATGCCTCAGGCGATTGCAGTCTACGAGAAGCGCTGCGGTCCGCTTAACTAGTGGGCGCGGGCCCTGCGGCGGGCCGCGCCATAGACCGGCGGGTTCTCTTCCAGCGCTTGCGCCCTCAGCGAGGTCAGCGTCAGGCGCGTCTCCTCGAAGCGTTCCAGACGCGCCGCAAGGCCTTCCACCTGGCAATAGACCCCGCGCTTGATCTCGCGCCGCGCAATGCTCACCGCGCCGAGCAGGACGCCGGTCACAAGGCTCATGCCCGACAGGATGACCAGCGTCGCATTCGCCAAGGGCTGGCCGATCAAGCCAGCGCCGACGCCCGATAGACCCAACAGCCCAGCCAGCACCCCAAAGAACAGCAGCGGTTTCGCATCGCGAACCAGCTGGATCATCATGTTCAGTTTCTTCATCCGGCTGCGCATCCGCGACCACCGCGTGGTCTCGCCGATGCGCTGGCCGGCGCAGGTTGTCTGCACTTCCGCGGTGATCATGCCGAGGTTCAGGGCATGCACGGTCATTTCCGGTTCCGTGCCGAGGCCGGATGAAAGAGCCGGATAGGATTTCACGAAACGCCGCGAGAAAGCGCGATAGCCCGACAGCATGTCGGTAAAGCGATCGCCGAACAGCGACGCGACCATGCCCGTCAACATCCGGTTGCTGAGGCTGTTGCTGCCTTCATAGGCCAGCTTGTCGCCGGTGATCCGCGCGCCGACCACCATGTCGGCCTGCGTCTCGACGAGACGCGAGACAAGGCGCGGCGCGGCGGCCGCATCGTAAGTGCCGTCGCCATCGACAAGCACGTAGACGTCCGCCTCGATGTCCGAAAACATGCGGCGCACGACATGACCCTTGCCCTGCAGCGGCTCGCGGCGCACGATCGCGCCGGCCTCGCGGGCGACGACGGCGGAATTGTCGTGGCTGTTGTTGTCGTAGACATAGACGCGCGCACCGGGCAGAGCGGCGCGGAAAGACTTCACGACCTCGCCCACGGTCTTTGCTTCGTTGAAGCAGGGGATCAGCACGGCGATATCGAGGTGACGCAGCGCCGGCGATAGCTGCTGGCCGACGGCGGCAAGCGCGGATTCTGCAGCAGCCAGGCGAGCGTGGATGTCGGCCGTGTTGTCGATCGGCATGGGAGGGTCCGTGTTTCGAACCGGGACACGGTCCCATGCACGAGTAAAGAAACTGGTCAGCGGCCAGATGACAAATCGTCAAATTCGCTGAAAGGAATTTTTAGGGCTCGTGCGGTGCGCGAGGCGCTGCGTCAGTCTTCGCCTCGCGCGTTTTCGTACTCTGTTCACACATCGCGCTCGCCGCCAGGAAACTCGCGGGCCAAGATATGAGAAAAGCTCTACGCCGCTTTCCGTTCGCCCATCATCTTTGCGAAGCGTTCAAACAGGTAAAAGGAATCCTGCGGTCCCGGGCTCGCCTCTGGGTGATGCTGCACGGAGATGATCGGCTTACCGGCGACGGAAAGCCCGCAGTTGGTGCCGTCGAACAACGAGCGATGGCTCTCCTCGACGCCGGCCGGCAACGTGTCGACATCCACCGTGAAGCCGTGGTTCATCGATACGATCTCGACCTTGCCGGTAGTGAAATCCTTTACCGGATGGTTTGCGCCATGATGGCCCTGCGGCATCTTCTTGGTCTTTGCGCCCAGCGCCAGCGCCAGCATCTGGTGGCCGAGGCAGATGCCGAGAATCGGTACGCCTGACGCGATCAGCTTGCGGATCTCCGGTCCGGCATATTCCGCTGTCGCCGCAGGATCGCCAGGGCCATTCGACAGCACCACGCCATTCGGCTTCAGCGCGAGGATATCCTCCGCCTTCGTCTTGGCCGGCACGACTGTCACGCGCGCGCCGACGGCGGCGAGGTTGCGAAGGATGTTCTTCTTTACGCCGAAATCCATCAGCACGACGTGGAACTTCGCCTTGTCGAGATGCTGGAAACCGGACCCGAGCTTCCATAGCCCGTCCGAAGAGTCGAAGCGCTGTCCAGACGTCACGTTGATTGCAAGGTCCGCATTCTCGACGCCTTTCCAGCCCTTCGCCTCTGCCACCAGCGCCCTGCCGTCGATGTTGCCGGCGGGATCATGTGCGATCGCCGACTTCGGCATGCCGAGTTCGCGGATGCGCCGCGTCAGCGCGCGCGTATCGACGCCCGACAATCCAACAATGCCGCGCTTTTCCAACCACGCGCCAAGATGGTCGACCGCGCGCCAGCTGGCCGGCGGCGTTGGCGGCGCCCGGAAGACGGCGCCGCGCGCAGCGGCAGTTCCCTGCGCCGAGGATTCTTCCTGGTCGTCCGGGTTGGCGCCGACATTTCCGATGTGGGGGAAGGTGAAGAGCACGATCTGCTCGGCATAGCTCGGGTCGGTCAGGATCTCCTGATAACCCGTCATCGCCGTGTTGAAGCACAGCTCCCCGGCCGCGATCCCCGTCGCGCCCCATCCGTGGCCCCAGAAAACGGTCCCGTCCTCGAGGGCGAGCGCGCCGGTCGGTTTGGTGGTCATGGAGACGCCTCCAGAAAGGCCGGCGCGACTCGGCGGAGGGGCGCAAACAAACGGACGCTACGTATGGGCGGTGGACCCCATCGTCAAGAAGCGCAAGCACGCAGCCCTTGGGAGAAAACGCCGATGGCCGCGGCGGATGGTCAGCTGTCGCAGCTGGAACCGGTCCACCAAGCTGTGAATGCCGCCAGATGTTGCTCCAGGCGGCCGGGGACGTTGGCATGAATGCGGTCATCGCCGAACCTATGCCCGACCAGGCGCTTCTCTCGCGCTATCGCGAGAGACAGGCCTTCACGGACTGCTACGTCGTCGATGTCCCGCAGCCGGTCTCGCTGGCTGAATATGTCGAGGCCTTCTACACCACGCCCCTGTTCAAGCTGGAGCGGCTCTTCCTCACATTCACGGTCGACAAGCCTTCCAGCGACGCGGACGCGCGCCTGATGGCGCGCGGGGAAAGCGCAAAGTTCGCCGCGTGGACCGTCGAGGCCCGAACGGAGGACCAGATTCTACTCTGCGACTTTCTCGGGAAGACCAGGTCCTGGCTGATGTGCGTGCCCCAGCCGGGCGGGACGCGGCTCTATTTCGGCACCGCCGTTGTTCCAAAACGCATCTCGGCAGCGGGCCAGGTGTCGCTGGGATCGGCCTTTCGCCTCATGCTCGTTTTTCATCGCCTCTATGCGCCGGCCCTGCTGTCGGCCGCCGCGAACCGGCTGCGAAAGCATCAAGGCTAGCAGCTCCGCGACAATCGCGCGGACGCCACTCCCTATTCCCGTCTTCCCATGCCAGTTTCGCCGCAATGGAAGCGGCCTTCGCCTGGATCGAACAGACGCCTCTCAGCATCTGGATGCGTGAGGATTTTTACGCGTATTTCATCGTCCTGATCCTGCATTCCCTCGGAATGGGCTTGCTGGTCGGCGGCGGTCTCGCGGTCAGCCTGCGGACGATGGGCTTCGCCAGGGGCGCCGCACTGGAGAAATTCTGCGGCTTCTTTCCGGTGATGTGGGCAGGCGTCGCACTGGCGGCGGTCTCCGGCGTCTTCCTGCTG
>DATBNA010000023.1:0-2942 GCA_036554545.1 Hyphomonadaceae bacterium | reverse complement strand
TCCGGTAGGTGAAGGTCTGGTCGAGACGTTCGGCGGAAAGTTGATCCGCGTAGGCGATGATGCGTGCGTCTTCCCTGTCGCGTTCGGCGCGCAGCGTCGGCAGGTCGCGGTGGAGGATGGCGTTCAGCTTGTCCGGATGGTCGCCTGTTCCGGTGAAGCGCTTCATCCAGACGCGGTCGGCGACGAGGATGTGATTAAGCGTGCCGCCGAGGCTGCCGAAGAACAGGCCGACATCGCGCCAGAGCTGTTCATCGGTGAGCCGGGCCGCTGCATCGTAGAGGCGCGTGTTGGCCCAGGCGTTGTAGCCGGCCAGATGGCGGAACTGCTCGAGCATGCGTGTTCCCTGTGATCGGGTGCACATACAGACGCCCGGGTGCAAATCAAAGGCGGCAGGCCGTAGCCCGCCGCCCTCTGCTGGTCCTGTCCCGGGGCCTATACTGCGAGCACCTTTTTAAGGGCTGTTTCGCAGCGGTCCATCTCCCAGTCCTCGCCGACGCAGATTCGCGTCCAGTTGTCGTAGCCAGGCCACGAACGTCCGACGACGCGGACACCTTCGGCTCTCATCTTTTCGGCGAATTCGGTGTTGGGCATGCCGACCTCAAAGAAGACGAAGCTGGCCTGCGGGCTGGAGGCGATCTTCCGGCCCAGGCCGGAAACGACGCTGTAGAGACGCTCGCGGCCGGCCTTGAACTTCGGCTGCATGGCCGGGATGAACTCGCCGTCGGCAAGGCTCGCCATGGCGGCGACGATGCCGGCGTGGTTGATGCCGCCGCCGCGCGTGATCATGCCCATCTTCTGTGCGAGGTCGACGGAGGCGATGCCGTAGCCGAGGCGCTGGCCCGCCATGCCGTAGATCTTCGAGAAGGTGCGGCAGATGACGACGTTGTGGCCTTCACGGACGAGGCCGGTCATCACGTGCTTCTGGTAGTCGTCGGCGAGGTGGATATAGGCCTCGTCGATGAAGCAGGGCGCCTGTTTCGAGGCTTCGACGGCGAAGGCCTTGAGCTTCACCGGATCGACCATGTTGCCGGTCGGGTTGTTGGGATTGCAGACATAAGTCGCCGTCGTCTTCTTCGAGACCTTCGACAGCATGGCGTCGAGGTCGACCGTCATGTCCGCCGTCAGGGGCGTCATGATGATTTCGGCTTCGTACTGTTTCACCGTGCGCGGCACGCCTTCATAGGTGGCGACGGAGGTGACGAGCTGGCCCTTGCCCTTCTGCGCGATCATCTCGCCGAAAGCGGCGAGGATGGGTCCCGAACCGTTGGCGAGAAAGATCTGTTCGGGCGCGACGCCCTCGATGGCGGCAATCTGCTTCTTCAGTTCCTCGCCCTCGCCGTCGGCGTAGCGGGCGGTAAGGGCTGCCTTCTCGATCATGGCGGTAACCGCCTTTTTCGACGGGCCGAATGGGCTTTCGTTGGCGCCCATGATCGCAACCGACTTGTCGACGGCTGGAACAGCAGGCGCCGGGGCGGGCGCCGCGACCGCCTCCGTCGCCTTGGCGCAACCGGCGGCGAGCGCGGCTGCGCCGACGCTGGCGAGGCCGAGGCCGCGCAGCAGCGCGCGGCGGGAGGTCTGAGACTCTCCGGCGGGAGAGGCGGGTTCGGGAATGGTGTCGGGATGTCTCATGCAGTCCTCCTCGTGGCGCGCCGTCCGAGCGCTGGGCCAAGCCAGGCGAAAGCGCGGGAAACGGCGGGGAGGCCCGCGCTTGCGTCGCGATCATCGGCGCGTATTTGTCGGAGAGTCGCAATGCGCGGTTCATCTGCCGGCGCGGAAATCGCAACCGGCGCCAGGAGTTTGCACCGGCCCCGGGCGCCGGTGACGAAAGTGCGGGCGGTCAGTTTTGCGGCGCCTGGAGAGCGGGCAGGCTAGAGGGACTTCACGATGTCCTCGGTCATCTTCTTGGCGTCGGCGAGCAGCATCATGGTGTTGTCGCGGAAGAAGAGCGGATTTTCGACGCCGGCATAGCCCGAGGCGAGCGAGCGCTTGATGAAGAAGACGGTCTTTGCGTTCCAGACCTTCAGGACGGGCATGCCGTAGATCGGCGATTGCGGGTTGGTCTCTGCGTCGGGGTTGGTGACATCATTGGCGCCGATGACGAAGGCGACGTCGGCCTGCGCGAAGCTGGAGTTGATGTCCTCCAGTTCGTGGACTTCGTCGTAGGGGACCTGGGCCTCAGCGAGCAGCACGTTCATGTGGCCGGGCATGCGGCCTGCCACCGGGTGGATAGCGTATTCGACGTCGACGCCTTCGGCCTTCAGCTTCTCGGCCATCTCCTTCAGCGCGTGCTGGGCCTGGGCGACGGCCATGCCGTAGCCGGGGACGATGATGACTTTCGATGCGTTCTTCATGATGAAGGCTGCGTCATCCGCTGAGCCGATCTTCACCGGCCTGGCGGGGCCGCCGCCGGCGGCTGCAGCCGTCTCACCGCCGAAGCCGCCGAGGATGACGGAGATGAAGCTGCGGTTCATCGCCTTGCACATGATGTAGGAGAGGATGGCGCCGGAGGAGCCGACGAGGGAGCCGGTGATGATGAGGGCGTTGTTCTCGAGGGTGAAGCCGAGGGCCGCGGCGGCCCAGCCTGAGTAGGAGTTGAGCATCGAGACGACGACGGGCATGTCGGCGCCGCCGATGGGGATGATGAGGGTCACCCCGAGGATCAGGGCGACGATCGTAAGCGCCCAGAACATCCAGGGCTGCGAGCCGCCGTTCTGCACCATCAGGACCATCAGCACGACGATGGCGACGGCGAAGGCGATGTTGATGAGGTGGCGCGCAGGCAGGAGGATAGGCGCGCCCGACATGTTGCCGTTGAGCTTGGCGAACGCGATCACCGAGCCCGAGAAGGTGACCGCGCCGATCGCGACGCCCAAGCTCATCTCGATCAGGCTCTGCGTTTCGACCGCGCCGGGTTCGCCGATTTGAAAGGCCTGCGGCGTGTA
>DATBNA010000015.1:0-8220 GCA_036554545.1 Hyphomonadaceae bacterium | reverse complement strand
CGATGATCGGCCCGGGAAACATCTTGAGGCTGTCCATGATGGCCATGGAGGTGAAGGTGAATGCGGCCGGGTTGATGATGATGCCCGCCGCCTCGTCGATTGCTTCATGCACCCATTCGATCAGCTCGTATTCGCGGTTCGATTGCCGGAAGACGACCGGCCTGCCTGCGGCGGCGTCGCGGCACATCGCCTCGATCTCGGCAAGCGTCGTGCGCCCGTAGATGTCGGGCTCGCGCGTTCCGAGACGATTGAGATTGGGACCGTTGAGAACGTAGATCGGCTTCGCCATGTCTTGCCTTGCCATGTCTTGCCTTGCCATGTCTTGCCTTGCCTTGCCTTCTTGAGCTCTTGGCTTCGTTGAGCATTCGGGGGCGGCCCGCCTAGCCCTTGTAGCCCATGAGCCGCGGCAGCCAGAGAACCGTTTCCGGAATGAAGGTGATGATCGCCAGGGCCACGATCATCGCCAGGACGAAAGGCGTCGTGTCGCGGATGACGTGGCGCAAAGGTGCGCCGGAAATCGCCGAGACGATGAACAGCAGCAGCCCGTAGGGCGGCGTGATGAGGCCGATCATGATGTTGAAAACCGTCACGACCCCGAAATGCACGAGGTCGATGCCGAGGGCTTTGGCGGTCGGGATGAAGATCGGCAGGATGACCAGGATGATGGTGCTGCCTTCCAGCAGGCAGCCCAGCACCAGCAGAATGACGTTCACCCACAGCAGGAAAGCGAAAGGCGAAAGGTTGTAGCCGCTGAGGATGTTGCGGACGACCTCCGGGATATTCTCGATGGTCACCACGTAGTTGAAGACGAGCGCACCGGCGATCAGCATGCCGATCGATGCGGTCGAGCGGGCGCTCGCCAGGACGGCGCCGTAGGTATCCGCCGCGCTGACATTCCGGTACAGGATGACGGCGACCAGGAAGGCGTATGCCGCCGCGACCGCGGCAGCTTCGGTCGGGGTCATGACGCCGCCATAGATGCCGCCCAGCAGAATGACCGGCATCAGCAATGCGGGCAAAGCGGCGAAGGTGATGCGCGGCCACTCGCGTACCGGGATTGGCTTCTCGACCGGAAATCCGCGCCTGTGCGCCATGGCGGTGTTGATCACCATTTGCGCCAGTGCCATCAGCAGGCCCGGGATGATGCCGCCGAAAAACAGGTAGCCGATGGATGCGTCCGAGATGAGCGCATAGAGGACCATCGGAATCGACGGCGGGATGATCGGCCCGATGACCGCGGATGCGGCCGTGATCGCGGCGGCATAGCTGACCGTATACCGTTGGTTCCGGGTCATCATGTCGATGCTGATGCGCCCGGTTCCGGCGACGTCGGCAATGGCCGACCCCGACATCCCCGCAAAGATGATGCTTTGCGCGATGTTGATGTGTCCGAGACCGCCGCGGAAGCGTCCCACGAGCATGTCGCAGAAGCGCAGCAGCTTGTCGGTCATCTTGCTGATGTTCATCAGCTCGGCGGCGAACAGGAACAGCGGCACGGCGAGCAGCACGTAGCTGTTGTACATCCCGTTGAGGAGTTGCTCCGCGGCGGTTCCGAGATCGAGACCGGTGATCAGGAGGTAAATGATCGATCCCACGATCATCGAATGACCGATCGGCAGACCGAACAGGCCCAGGATCAGGATTGTCCAGAGCGTCAGCGCGAACGGGCTGAACGGGTTCATAGGGCGGAGCCGCTGCCGGGCTCGACGTCCGGCCCGCGCCCGCGCATGGCGCGCCATGTGAGCCAGCCGTAGCGCACGATCGCGCCGACCGAGAACAGGATGAAAATCGAGTAGAGATAGTCCATCCGGACGCCGAGATACGCCGACCTCTCGACCTTCATGAAGGTCACGTAGCTCGTCGCGCCCGGCAGGGACACCGCATAGGCGGCGACGAGGGCGACGCCTGTGACGACGGCGAATACGCGTCGCGTGCGTTCCCTCACGGCGCTGTAGATGATGTCGAAGCGGACCTCGTCCTTTTCGTCGAGCACGAACACCGCGCCCCACAGCACGCCCCATATCCACATCAGCGTGCTGACCTCCTCGGTCCAGCCGACGGGGTAGTTCAGGACATAGCGGAAGACGATTTGCAGGATGAAGCAGACGAACATGGTGGCGAGCATGAGGGCGGCGAGATTCTCCGCCCTCCGCCGCAGCCATCGCCCGATGGCGAGGAGCCTTCCAGAGTTCATGCTCCGCCCAAATCCCGTCACGCGCGCCATGGCCGCCGGCCGCCTGCGACGGCGGCCGGATGTCTCGCGGCCGTTATCCGCCGCTCACGCGATGGCGTTGATGCGCTCCAGGGCGCCCTTCGGCCAGTCGCTTCCGTATTTTTCGACGTATTTTTTCTGGGCGTAGCTGCGGAACGCATTCAGGTCCGGCGTGTAGACCTTCTTGCCCTGCGACTTGAAGAACTCCAGCGCTTCCTTCTCCTGCGCGTTGAATTTCGCGGTGTAGTCGTCGATGGCCTTCTCGGCCGCCGCCTGGAAACGGGACCGTTGCTCTGCGCTCATGGCGTCCCACACCTTCGTCGTCACGACCATGACGTCGTAGCCGACCACATGGCCGGTGAGGACGAATTGTGACGTCACCTCGTAGAATTTCATCAGCCGGCTCGCCACCAGCGGGTTGTCCTGACCGTCGATCGCGCCGGACTGCAGCGCCGTGTAGACTTCCGCATAGGCCACCGGCGTCGGATTCGCGCCGATCGATTCGCCGAGGAACTGCCAGAACTCGCCGGGAGGCATGCGCAGCTTGATGCCGCTCAGGTCGGCTGGCGTCTTGATCTGCTTGTCCGGCCTGAGATTCACGTGCCGCGAGCCGAAATAGACCGGCGTGACGACCTGCAGGCCCAGCTGGTCCCGCGCCATCTTTGCGAATTCCTGGCCGACATCGCTCTTGAAGGTCTTCTTCAGATGGTCCGAGTCCCGGAACAGGTACGCGGACGTCATCAGCGACCACGCCGGGATCTGCTTCGAGATGTCGGCAGGAGCCAGGTTGCACATGTCCAGGTTGCCGCGCTGAAGCGCGACCAGTTCGGTGCCCTGTTTGAAGAGCGTGTTGCCCCAGTAAGGTTCGAGATCGATGTCGTCCTTCAGGGCGGCCGCAAGGTTCTTGTAGGCCTCCGCCCGCAGATCCTGCTCCGTGAAGGCGGAGCTGAACCTGAGCTTGCGCCTGCTCTGAGCCCCTGCCGGCGAGGCGCCGAGTGCGAGGGCCGAGGCGCCCAGCGCAAGGGCGGTGCGGCGGGTCAATCGGCTGTCCACCATCGATATTCCTCCCGTGAGCCTCGCCTGGTCTGGCGAGGCGATCACCTCATAATGCGCAATCGCAGGGCCGGTGCAACGGCAAAACCGGTAATCTCAGACGTTTTATGGTTCGTATGACATAGGTTGGAGCGAGCTGCGGCGTCTGTGTCGGCGATGGTCTGGCGCTCAGCCACCTATGGCGCCGGTGCCGAGGGCGTGCTCGACGCCGCCCTTGACATGCGCGTCGAGGACGTCCCGCGCTTTTGCGGCGTCCCGTTTGAGTGCGCAGCCGAGGAGCAGCCGGTGCTCCCGACCGGAGATCCCGCTCCGGAAGCCCAGGGCGATCATCTGATACCGCAGGTATTTGTCGAACACTGCGGCGTGCGTCTCCATGAGCAGGCGCGACCCGCACGCGGAGATCAGGGCCTGATGGAAATTCCAGTCGTAATGCTTCCATTGCTCGGTCGCGCTTGCGTCGCCGGCTTCCATCCGCTCTTCCATCAGCGTGAGCTTGTGGTGAGCGGCCACCACCCTCCCCTCCCACTCGACATCGCCTTGCCGGAATGACTGCTCGAGCGCATGGCCCTCGAGCAACAGCCGCAGCGCCGCGATCTCCTTGAGGTTCTTCACCGAGATCGGCGCCACCTCGAAGCCGCGCTGACCTTCCGCGACGATGAGCTTCTCCGACGAGAGGCGGCTCAGGATCTCGCGCAACGTGCTGACGCTCGTTCGGTAATCGGCACGCAGGCGGTCGAGTTTGAGCTTGCTGCCCGGAGCGAGCCGGCCGAACAGGATGTCGGCACGGATCTGGCGATAGGCCGTCTCGCCCGGCGTTCCCGCCCCTTGGCCCGGCGTCATGCCTCTCTCTTGCGCTTGTTGCGGGTGGCGCGCGCGGCCGAAGGGCTGCGCCTCACCGGGGTTTTGGAAGGGGACGCTCCTGCTGGCGCCTTCACGCGCCCTGCGACCCGCGGCTCCGTGCGGGCCGCTTGCCTCGACGCGTTGGCGCGGCCCGAGGGTCGCACGAGCCAGGTTTGGTCTCCCCGGGCGAGAGCGCTTTCGACGCAACCCTCGACATGGCGGATCAGGACCTGTTGCGCCCGCTCGACGTTGCGCTTCAGGGCGCAGTCCAGAAGCTCGCGATGCTCCGCGGCGGCAACTTCGCCGCGGTAGATATTGGCGACCATCTGGTAGCGGACGTATTTGTCGTAGACCGAGGCGTGCGCTTCCAGCAGGGCCTCCGAGGCGCACGCCGACACGAGCGCGCGATGGAATTCGCGGTCGTAGCGTTTCCAGAGTTCGGCGGCAGACTTATCCCCGGCCGCCATCCTGGTTTCGAGCGTCGACAGCTTGTGGTGGGCGGCGACGACGCTGCCCTCCCACTCCAGATCGCCGGCCGAGAACGACGCCGCCAGGGCGTGGCATTCCAGGAGAAGGCGCATCCCGCCGACCTCACGAAAACCCTCGGGGGACACGGGCTCCACCTCGAACCCGCGCTGTCCCTCCGCGATGACGAAACCTTCCGAGCAAAGGCGGTTCAGGATTTCACGAAGGGTGCTCACGCTAACGCCGTAGCTGGCGCGAAGGACATCGAGCTTCAGCTTCTGGGAGGGGGCGAGGCGGCCGAAGATGATGTCGCGACGGATCCTGCGATAGGCGCTCTCCCCGATCGTCTCCGGGGATGCTGACGGTTCGAGCATGTACTCCGCCCCTTGGGGGATCCAAACCTCCGACAATCTGGCATTTCTTCGCCAGGATGTGAATTCCTTGCGTTCCTGGCACAATCGAAAAAATATATGACAGAACCAGCTTTGTCGGTTTGGTTTGACGACATGGGGGAGGCCCGCAATGGCCCGCGGCAGCGGTTTCCTGGCGATCTGGAGCGACGTGGAGCCTCGCCAGGAGACGGACTATCTGCATTGGCTCACCCGCGAGCATACGGCCGAGCGCTTGAGCATTCCCGGCTTCCTGGGGGTGCGCGTGTTCCGGGCCCGCCTCGCCGGGCACTGCCGCTATTTCATCCTCTACCGGCTCGAAGAGCCCGGCGTGCTCGGCAGCCGCTCGTACCTGGCGCGCCTGAACGCCCCGACGCAATGGTCGCGCCGCACCATGCCGATCCTTGGCAATTTCATCCGCGGCGGCGGAGGTGTCGTTGCCGAGGCCGGCTCCGGCCAGGGTGGAATCATCTTGCCGCTCGTCCTGGAGGCGAACGAAATCGCCACGGCCCGCGCGTTGCTGGACGCGGTGGCGGCAATGGACCGGGTCGTGTCCGCAAGAATCCTCGAGGTCGAGCCGGGCGGCACCGGGATCCAGACCACCGAAAAATCCATGAGAGCCCAGGACCGGTCCTTCGCGGCGCTCCTGCTGATCGAGGCGCTCGCCGGCGACGCCCTCGACCACGCCCATGCGGAGGTAGCGAAGACGATGCGGCCGAACATGCCGGCGCTGGTCTACGACCAAGTCTTCGCCCTGAATGACCAGGACGTCATCGGCGGAGGCGGCCTGACGTGACCGGCACCGCCTCGCCGCCCGAAGGATCCGCCCGCGTCACCCTCGGGACGCACGACAGGCCGGAGAGTCCTGGCACCGGCACGGGGAGTTCCTCATGCCGCCGGCTTCGCCCGATGATGGCTTCCGTCGCCGCGGGTCAGGACGCGGTCCCCGGGCAGGAGCGTGCCGGGCTCGAAGTCGGGCAGCGGGGCCAGCTCGCGCCAGAGCGCGGGAAGCCGCTCCATGTCGAGAGCCGGCCAGGCATTCGCGTCGGCGAGCACGAAATAACTCTCCTGGAAGTCGTCGATGCGGTAGCGGGTGCGCATGACGCGGCCGAGCTCGAAGGCGACGCGGTTCGGCGATGAGCTGTCCAGCGCAAACACCGACTCGGCGGGCGAGGAGGCGATGCCGGCGCCGACGATGCGCAGGCCGTCCACTGTCTCGGCGAGCCCGAACTCGACCGTGTACCAGTAGAGCCGGGCGAGGCGGTGCAAGGCGCCGTGCGCGGCCGCCTCCAGGCCGGCCCGCCCGTAGGCCGCGAGGTAGTCGGCATAAACCGGCTGCATGATCAGCGGCACGTGGCCGAACACGTCGTGGAACACGACCGGCTCCTCGATGTAGTCGACCTGCTCGGGCGTGCGGATCCAGTAGGCGGCCGGGAATTTGCGGTCGGCCAGAAGCTTGAAGAAGACGAGGTCCGGCACCAGCCCGGGCACGGCCACGACCTCCCAGCCGGTCGCGGCCGAGAGGCGCGCGTTCAGCCGGCGGAAGTCGGGGATGCCGGTCTCGCCGATGTCGAGGCGGTCCAGCCCGTCGAGGAAAGATTCGGCGACGCGGCCGCGCAGGACGGCGCGCTGGCGGCGGGCGAGCGTGCGCCAGGTGGCGTGATCGGTCTCGGTATACGCCTCGTGCCTCTGGTCGAGCAGCCAGTCGCGCGGATCCTCGCGTTTGGCGGTGGCGTCCATGGCGCCTCTCCCTCGGTCGCGCGCCCGCGAAGACAACGCGCAGCCTTACCGGCGCTGTTCCGCGGCGCGGGGCCGCGGCTCCGCAGGTGGCGAGCGCTTCTTCTCTCGTTGCGCAGCGCGCACCGCATCGACCGGTGTCTGCCGCCCCGGCGTGTCCTGCAATTATCCTGAGGAAATATTCTCCTTCCGGGCAGCATGTGACAATGAAGCTACAGCGATATCGTGTGCCTTGAGGATAGGAGGGCTCCTATACGACCGCTTCAGAGCACGAATCACGAGAGACCGACAGTGAAGAAACTCCTCCTCGCCACCACGATCATTTCTGGCTTCACGACGGCGGCCTTCGCCGCCGACCTCCCGTCCCGTTACGCGCCCGCGCCGGCCTTCGCTCCTGTTCCGACATTCACATGGACCGGGTTCTATGTCGGTGCGCAGATTGGCTATGGCTGGGAGAACGGCGACGACATCTTCATCCCCAACACCCCTGTCGACCTGGGCGGCGGCTACACGGCCGTCTTCAGCGGGTCCTCGAACGGCGCCGAAGGCGTCCTCGGCGGCGCCCATGTCGGCTACAACATGCAGATGGGCAACGTCGTGTTCGGCGTCGAAGGCGACATCGAAGCCTCCAACGTCGAGACCGACGCGACCGTCAGCGCGACCTTCTTCGGCCCAGGCCTCGGCGCCGGCGCCTCGGCCACGGCGCAGGCGAAGGTCCAGCTCAACTGGGCCGGCTCGATCCGCGGGCGTCTCGGCTTCGCCTTCGACCGGCTGCTGGTCTACGGAACTGGCGGTGTTGCGGTCGCCGACCTCGAGGAAAGCGTCAGTCTCGTCGTTCCGGCCTTCCCTGCGCTGAACGCGGCGGCGAGCGCCAGCGACACCGTGTGGGGCTGGACCCTCGGCGGCGGCCTCGAATACGCCTTCACGAACAACCTGACGGCACGGGCCGAATACCGCTACACGCGGCTCGACGGCCTGGATGAGCGTCCGTCTTTCAGCAATGATGGCGACGACCCTCACCTCCATGTCGTTCGCGTCGGCGCCAGCTACAAATTCTGACCCTCTCGTACCGACCTTGCATCGGAAAGCCCGGGCAACGCCCGGGCTTTTCTGTCGTGACGATGGCTCGGGTTCCGAAAAGCGTCATCGCGGTGATCGTCCCGTGCGAGAAGATCCGCACAGGACGCTCCGCGAGATCACCAAGACCATCCCTATCTGAGCCGCGTCTTCTGGATGACGATGCTGATCGACCGGCCATCCATCGCGAATGATGGCGGGCAAAGCCGGACTCGGGGGCTCTGTCCGGGCACAAGGGACCACCAAGCCGGCAATGACAAACGAAAGAAAGGATCGCTTCCGTCTAAACTGATCACGCGCGGCCGGCTGAGGCGCTCTGCCAGCCACTCCTGCGCGCGAGGGCGCAGAGCAGCGGCACGCCTCTACTGGGCTGCAGCAGCAACGGAAGCGTCATGAGCGGTCAAGGGAACCTCAAGTTCGAATATCAGCCCCTCGGGTTCAAAGCGC
>DATBNA010000661.1:0-12839 GCA_036554545.1 Hyphomonadaceae bacterium | reverse complement strand
CACGGATTGAAGCAGGCGCGCTGGAACTCGATGGCTTCGCGCAACCGCCGCTCGTCTTCACGCCACAGGGCGGGGTAAGCGCACCCCTCGTTCCGTGGAACGAGAAATCTCCCGGCGATGTTTCCGAACGCATCGCGGTCGTTCACATACGGCGTCCGCCGGGCGGCATGACGCCGCAAGCCGCCTATCGTGACGCCTACCAGCGTTGCGAGCGCGCCAATGCCAGGGGCGTGGTTGCGCTGTTGTCCTCGCCGCCGGGCGAGCCGCTGGCGATCAATACGCCAGCCGAAATGGTGATGCAGATTCCTGTGCTGGCGCTGGGTGAGAAGGACAAGCCGGCGATCGATGCCGCAATCGCCTCAAAACAGCCGGCCAGACTTTCCATCGAAGGTCCCGGCGGATTCCGCAATGCGAAGAACACCATCGCTCGCCGCGGCACGACCGGTCCGTGGGTCATCATCTCGACGCCGCAAAGCGGCTGGTTCACCTGCGGCGGCGAGCGTGGCCCGGGCATCGCTATGTCGCTGGCGCTCTCCGCGTGGGCCGCGCAGAAGAACTTCCCGGTGCGCTTCCTCTTCATAGCCACGTCCGGCCACGAGTGGGGCGACTTCGGCGCGCATCTCTTCCACGAAGCACAGGCGCCTGATCCGAAGGACACTGCGCTGTGGTTCCATCTCGGCGCCGGCTATGGCGCGCGCGCCTGGCAGGAAACGCCGCGGGGCCTCCAGCCACTCGACACGCCAAACCCCAATCGCGCGCTGATGGTTACGCCGGATCTGATGCCGATCGCCCAGCAGGCGTTCGCCGGGCATGTGACGATCGAACAGCCGCTTGCGGCTGACGTGCGCACGGCGCTGGGTGAATACCGTCTTGTGCTGGAAGAACGCTATCCTTCGGGCGCCGGCTTCTGGGGCCTGAATCCGCACTTCCACACGCCCAGCGACGGCGCGGCATCGACCACTGGCGCCATCATGGAGCCGATCGCGCGCGCCATCGCGCAGGTCATTGAAACCCGGATCTCGGCGATCTGACGAGCGCCGGCCCCTCTCCGTTCAGGAAAGAGGCCGGGCCGGTGTCTGCTACGCAGGAAAATCGATCAGGCGCTCTGCGCCACGCTCTCGGCGCCGCCGCGGACAAGCGCTTCGGCGATCTGGTGGGCATCGAGCGCGGCCTGCGACTGCGGGTCGATCGAGACGATCGTCTTCTGCTGGCGGATCGCCTCGCGGACCTTCAGGTCGCGCAGGATGATGCCGGCGAGCGGCGGGCGGAAGCCGAGGAAGGTCTGGCTCGCGCGTGCAAGCGCTTCGTATGTCCGGCGGCCCGCAACGCGGGTGTCGGCCATGTTGACGGCGATCCAGGGTTGCACGCTCGGCGCATAGCCGCGCAGCACCTTGATGAAGGCATAGGCGTCCGTCATCGACGTCGGCTCGTCGTTGGCGACGATCAGGCAGCGATCGCACGCACGCGCCAGGCGCATGACATTGTCCTCGATGCCCGCGCCGAGGTCGACCAGCACCTGGTCGTACTGGAGGGCAAGCGCTGTCAGCGAGGCGGCAAGGCGCGAGGCCTCTTCCGCCGGCAGTCCGGCAAGCGCGCCCGAACCCGAGCGGCCAGGCAGCACGTCGAATCCGATTTCCGAACCCGCTCCGCCGTTCACCTTGCAGACCGCGTCCTCAAGCTCGACCCAGCCCGCGATCACCGCGGCGAGATCCGTTTCTGGAGCGATCCCAAGCTGTACGTCCACGTTCGCAAGGCCGAGGTCGCCGTCGACCAGCAGCGTGCGGCGGCCCATCTTGGCAAAGCAGGCGGCAAGGGTGGTGGAGAGCCAGGTCTTGCCGACGCCGCCTTTTCCGGAGGCCACGGCAATCACGGATGCAGGCGTAACCCGCGAACGCGGGGCCTTTCCTTCAGGTTTTCGCAACGCGAAGTTCATCACGCGGCTCCTTTGAGCAGTTCCGCTTCGGGGGAGGCAGCCAATAGCAGTTGGGCTATGCGACTCGCCGAGGCGGGAACTAGTCCGCCGCCTACACTAGGCGTCAAACCTAGTTGAGCGATGCTTAACCGCGACGATGAAATTGCAGCAATCGCACCCCCGCGACGGCGCACTGCATCGAGTTTGGTCAGGATGACGCGTTTGCAGCCAGCAGCCGCGAATGCGCGTGCATTGTCCTCCAGATCCATGGGGTGGCCCTCGGCGCTCAGCACCAGCACAGGCTCCACATTCATACGTGAAATCAGGTCACTAAGCCGCTTCATCTCGTCGTGCTCGACCGCGTTGAATGGAGGGCCGTCGATGACGAGCTTCTGTCCCTTGTCGTCCGCTTCTCTAACCAGGCGGATGAGGTGATCGGGCGAGAACGAATTGGTTACCGTGGCCTTAAGCATTAAGGCCGCGAGCCGGTAGACCTGTCCCGAATGGTCGAAGTCCGCCGCCACCGGTTCGAGGGGTGATTTGCGGTCGGAGATGAGCATGGCGATCTTCGCCGCCGCCGTCGTCTTGCCCGATCCGTGCGGCCCGACCAGCAGGATGGAGCGGTTCGGGCGCGGATTGATCGGATTGAAGGTGAGCACGCCTTCGAGCCCCGCCGACAGCGAGCCGAGCTGCTCCAGGCCGGCGCCGAGCCGGCTTCCGGCTTCCGACACCATGTGGATGAAGCCATCCGGCGCCCCGTGCCAGCGCAGCGAGGACGAGAGCTGGCTCTTCGTCTCGTCATACATCGGACGGACTTCAGCGAACTTCGGCGCCGCGTATTTGTGTCCGAAGGATCGATCGACTGCTGCGCGGATCTCCACGCGCCCATCCTCGTCGCGCTCGGAAAGGATGACGGCGTCGGGGCCCATCTCGGCGCGGACCATCGCCATCGCCTCCTCGGCGGTCTTCCCGACGAACATCTTCATTTTCATCGGCGTTGCTCCTTTGACTCGTTACACGGCGCCGGCGGACCGCAGGCGGGCTTTCGGGTGGATCTCGTTCTGCGACATCACGATGGTCTGCGGGCGGAAACGTTCGACCAGCGATCGCACATACGGCCGTACAGGCCCGGACGTCAGCAGCACCGGCGCATCGCCGGCCTGGGCCGCGCGCTCGAAGGCGTTGCGCAGGTCGCTGACGAACTGGTGCAGGCGCGACGGCTCGAGCGCCAGCTGGCGGTCGGCGCCTGCGCCGATGAGCGATTCCGCAAACGCCTGCTCCCAGTTGGGCGACAGCGCGATGACGGGCAAGGCGCCCTGGTGATCGAGATGCGCGTTGCAGAGCTGGCGCGCGAGGCGCGTGCGGACGTGTTCGGTGACTGCGAGCAGGTCGGTCGAGGTCGACGAGGATTCCGCAATCGCTTCGAGGATGGTGCTGAAGTCGCGCACCGAGATACGCTCGCGCAGCAGGTTCTGCAGCACGCGCTGGATGCCCGAGACAGTGATTTGTCCCGGCGTGATGTCGCCAACCAGCGCGCTCTGCGCCTTGGGCAGGTCCTCGATCAGCTGCTTCACTGCCGCGAAGGTCAGCAGCTCCGCCATGTTCTCCTTCACCAGTTCGGTGAAGTGCGTGGTCAGTACGGTCGCTGCATCGACAACGGTGTAGCCCTGTACCGCGGCATTCTCTTTCTGCGTGTCGTCGATCCACACGGCGGGCAGGCCGAACACCGGCTCCTGCACACGTTCGCCCTGTATCGACGGCGCATTGCCGGATGAATCCATGGCGAGGTGGAATTGCGGACGCAGCTTGCCGCGCCCGGCGACCACTTCCTTGACCAGGATGCGGTACTCTTCCGAGCCCAGTTCGAGATTGTCGACGATGCGCACCTGCGGAACGACGAAGCCGAATTCCGATGCGATCTGGCGGCGCACGGCCTTGACCTGGTCGGTGAGCTTGCGGCCCGACGTTTCGTTGATGAAGCCGAGCAGGCCGAAACCGAGTTCGATTTTGAGGTCGTCGACCGCCAGGGAGTCCTGGATCGGCGGTTCGACGACGGGTTTCTTGCGCTGCGCTTCGACAGCCTGCTTCTCCGCCGCCCGGGTGCGTTCGCGCTGCTTGCGGAAGCCGGCGAACGCCGCATAGCCCGCAATGCCGGCCAGCAGGGCGAACGGGATCTTCGGCATGCCGGGCAGCAGGCCCATGAAAACTGCAATGCCCGCCGCCATGGCGAGGCCTTGCGGGTTGGTGAAGAGCTGGCCGCCGATCGCCTTGTCGGCTGCGCCGTCAACACCGGCTTTCGACACCAGCATGCCGGCCGCGATCGACACCACGAGAGCAGGGATCTGCGTGACGATGCCGTCGCCGACCGTCAGGAGCGTGTAGGAGTTGGCGGCCTCTTCAAACGAGATGCCCTCCTGCGCCACGCCGATGATCATCCCGCCGATGACGTTGATCAGCGTGATGAGGATGCCGGCCATGGCGTCGCCACGCACGAACTTGCTGGCGCCGTCCATCGCGCCGAAGAAATTGCTTTCGCCTTCGAGTTCGCGGCGACGCTTTCGCGCCTCGTCCTCGTTGATGATGCCGGCCGAAAGATCCGAGTCGATCGCCATCTGCTTGCCAGGCATGGCGTCGAGGGTGAAGCGCGCCGCCACCTCGGCGATGCGGCCCGAGCCTTTGGTGATGACGACGAAGTTCACGATGACCAGGATGATGAACACAACAACCCCGATGACGAAGTTGCCCTGCATCACGAAGCCGCCGAAGGCCTCGATGATGTTCCCCGCCGCCTGCGGCCCCTCATGGCCGTGGGCGAGGATCAGCCGCGTCGTCGCAATGTTCAGCGCCAGCCTCAGCAGCGTCGCCAGCAGCAGCACCGTCGGGAACGCCGAGAACTCCAGCGGCTTCTTGATCAGCAGCGCCGTCATCAGGATCAGCACCGACAGCGTGATCGAGATCGCCAGCAGGAAATCCAGCAGGAACGCCGGTATCGGCACGATCAGCATGACGACCAGCGCCATCACGCCCAACCCCAACGCATACTCGCCCTTGACGAACTGCTTGGTCAGCGCGTTCCAGTCGAATCCGCCGCCCGTGTTTGAAAGTGCCGCCGCCTGCGCCATGTCCGGTTAGCCCGCCGCCCGCGACTCGCCGGGCGCGGCGATCAAGATTCCAGCATCCTGGTAGGCGCGCAGCTTGTTGCGCAGCGTGCGGATCGAGATGCCGAGAATGTTCGCCGCGTGCGTCCGGTTTCCCAGGCAGTGGTCGAGCGTCGAGAGGATCAGCTCCTGCTCCACCTCAGCAACGGTCTGGCCGATGCGCATCGCGGCGCCCTTGATGGCGCCTTCGGCCGCGGCAACAGCGCGCTCGGCCGTGGCGTCCATGGCGTTGACCGGCACAGGCCGCCCGTCGGGCGTGCGCAGGTCGTCCACCGCGATCTCTTCCGACCGCGCCAGGATCACCGCGCGGTGCATGGCGTTCTCGAGTTCCCGGACATTGCCGTGCCAGGCCGCGCTCTGGATACGCTGCCGCGCCTCCTCCGAGAGCCGGCGCGGCGGCAGGCCGTTGGCGTTGGCGTACTTGTCGATGAAATACGTGGCCAGCGCCACGACATCCTTCGGCCGCTCGCGCAGCGGCGGGATGTGCAGGTTCATGACGTTGAGGCGATAGAGCAGGTCCTCGCGGAAATCGCCGCTCAGCACCGCTTCCTGCAGGATGCGGTTTGATGTCGCGACGATGCGGATATTGACCTGCACCGGCTTTGCGCCGCCCACGCGGTCGATCTCGCGCTCCTGGATGGCGCGCAGCAGCTTGGCCTGCAGCCGCACGTCCATTTCGGAAATCTCGTCAAGCAGCAGCGTGCCGCCGTCGGCTTCCTCGAATTTGCCGATGCGTCGCGCCACGGCGCCGGTGAACGCGCCCTTCTCGTGACCGAACAGCTCCGACTCCAGAAGGTTTTCGGGAATCGCCGCGCAGTTCACCGAGATGAACGGCTTGTCGGCGCGGCGCGACTTCTTGTGGACGTAGCGCGCCATCACTTCCTTGCCGACGCCGCTTTCGCCGGTGATCAGGATGGACGCGTCCGAAGGCGCGATCTGGTCGGCGAGGATGCGCAGTTCGACCATCGCCGAATCCATCGCGATCATCGGCCGGTCGTCGTCGGCGACCGCTGCGAGCACGGCGGCGATCAGTTCCGGATCGGGCGGCAGCGGGATGAATTCGCGCGCGCCGGCGCGGATGGCGTTGGCGGCCGTGCCGGCGTCGGTGTTGACGCCGCAGGCGACGACGGGCGCCGCGATGCGCTCCTGCTTCATCGCGGTGACAAGGCCGGTGATGTCCTCGTGGACATCGATCATGACGATGTCCGCTCCGCGCCCGGTGCGCAGGAGTTCGAGCGCCTTCGCCGCGTCGTCGGCGTGAAGCACCTTGGCGCCCTTGTCGAACGCCATCTTGGTGGCGATCGAGAGCTGTCCAGCGAGATTGCCTATGATCAGAACGCGCATGGGTTCATTTCTCCTAGGCGTCCGTGTTCTTGATGATCTCGGTCATCGTCACGCCGAGCCGGTCGTCGACGACGACCACTTCCCCGCGCGCCACCAGCCGCGAGTTGACATAGATATCGATCGCTTCACCGACGCGCCGGTCGAGCTCGAGCACCGAACCGGGCGCAAGCTCCAGGAGCTTCGCCACCTCGATCGTCGTGCGTCCGATGACGGCCTGCACCGAGACCGGGACGTCGAAGACAGGCTTCAGGTCCGCGGCGATCTTGTCGCCGTCATCCGCACCGGCAGGCGGCGGGGGCTGCTGCGACACGGTCGGCGCGCCGCTTTTGGCCAGATCGGGAAGGTTGAGATCAGAGCTCATGATGCGTCCCTACGCGGCGGAAAAGAGTTCGAGTTGAGGTTCAACGGGATCTTCGAGGCGGGCGGAGACGATGGCGTCGATTATCGCCTCGACCTGTTCACGGCTGAAGCCGACCGAGCCTTCGGCCCATTCGATGCGCCAGTCGCCCGGCTTGGCGTTCGGGTCGGCTACGAAGGAAAGCGCTGCTCCGCTTCCCTGCCGGCGGAGCTGTTCCATACGCCGTTCGACTTCCGGCAGCGACTCGGCCGCCAGCGTCACAACGACGACCGGATTGTTCTTCAGCAGCCGCACAGCCTGGCCGATCGCATCGGCCGCGGTCTTCTCTCCTGCCTGGTCCAGCGCGTTTCCGGCAATGCGCTTCGCCGCGATCAGCGCCAGCTCGGCAGCCTCGCGCCGCAGCGCATTGGCAAGCTGGGCAAGTTGCACGGAGACCGGCGAGAGGTGCGCGACGATGCGGTCGACAGAGGCAAAGCCTCTCACTTCGGCTGTCTGCCGCGCCTTTGCCTCGCCGTCGGCCAGCGCCTGCGCGGCGAGCCGGTCGGCCTCCTCCCGCGAGAGGAATTTGCGCTGCGGTCCGCCCAGCACGTCGCCGGCGGGGGTGAATTCCGTCTCGAAGGAAAAGGGTTGCGCGTTCATGTCAGTAGATCAGCTCGTCCTGGCCGCCGCCTTCGGCGAGCATGATCTCGCCCCGGTCAGCGAGCGCCTTGGCGACGGTCACCATTTCCTGCTGCGCGAACTCGACGTCCTTGAGCTTCACGGGCCCCATGGTCGTCATCTCCTCGCGCAGGATCTTCGCCGCACGTTCGGACATGTTCGACATGAACAGGTTACGCATTTCGTCGTTTGCGCCCTTGAGCGCGAGGCCGAGCTTGGATTTGTCGACATTGCGAAGCAGGGTCTGGATGCCGCCCGAATCGAGCTTGGCGAGATCTTCGAACACGAACATCAGCGAGCGGATCTTGTCCGCGGCGTCCTTGTTCCTCTCCTCCAGCTGCGACATGAACCGGCCCTCGGTCTGGCGGTCAAAGGAGTTGAAGATCGCCGCCATCTGCTCGTGGCTGTCGCGCTTCGACGTGCGGGCCAGGTTGGTCATGAACTCGACGCGGAGCGTCGACTCGATCTTCTCCAGAATGTCGCGTTGAACCGGCTCCATGCGCAGCATGCGCTGCATCACTTCAAGCGCCAGCTCCTGGGGCAGGGCAGCCAGCACGCGCGCGGCGTGGTCGGTTTTGATCTTGGAGAGAATGACCGAAACCGTCTGCGGGTATTCGTTCTTCAGATAGTTCGCAAGCACCTGCTCGTTCACATTGCCGAGCTTGTCCCACATCGTGCGGCCTGCGGGACCGCGCAGCTCCTCCATAAGATTTTCGACCTTGTCCTTCGGCAGGAACTGCAGGAGCAGCTTGTGCGTCTGTTCGTAGGAGCCGGTGACAGCGCCCGACCCCGACAGGCGGTTGACGAAATCCTTGATCAGGAACTCGACCAGCTCGGCGCGCACCGGGCCAAGGTTGGACATGGCACCAGAGATCTCGCGCAGCTCCTCGTCGTCGAGCTTGTCCCACACCGGCTTGGCATCTTCGCCAAGCGCAAGGAGAAGTATCGCTGCCTTCTCCGAGCCGTGCAGCCGGGCGACCGCCTGCAGCGTGTCGGCGATCCGGCGCGCCGTGTCGGCGTTGACCTCATGCGGCGCGACGTGCGGTGCAGGCGCCGGCTGTGCTCTTGCGGCTTGTGCGCTCATGCCGCCCGATCCGACGGCTCTTCAGCCAGCCACGAACGGATGATGGCGATCGATTCGTCCGGGTGACTGGAGACAACTTCCGAAATCTTCTTGATCGAGGACGCCTTCACTTGTCCGGAGATGCGCGCGACGTCGATGCCGGCGTCGAGGCGCTCAGGGGTGGGAACATCGAAACCGACCGCGCGGCTGTCCGGCAGCGTCGTCTGGCCCGGCTCGGCCATGGTCAACGGAGGAGCGGCGGGGGAGGCCGCCTGCGTCGCCTGGAAATCCGCGATCGCCTTGGCGCGCTTTGCGCCCTTCAGCGCAAGGATGTCGTCTGGCAGGCCCTCCGGCTCGGGTTTGGAGAACAGCCCCGAGATCAGCGGCCGCAGCACGAAGAACACCAGCGCCAGCGCCGTGATCAGCAGCGCCCCGATTTCGGCGCCTCGCACCAGGTCAAACTTGTCGAAGTCGAAAGGTCCGGGCGCGACCGCATCGTCCATCGCCGTATCCGGCCGCGCGAATGCCGCGCTTTCGACCGTCACGATGTCGCCGCGTTGCTCGCTGAAGCCGACCGCTGATTTCACCAGCGCCGTCAGACGCGCAATCTCCTCGGGTGGCCGCGGCTGGTAGGTCGCCGGCTGGCCTTCGGCGCCGGGCACGCGCAGGTGATCGATCGCCACCGCGACGGAGAGCCGTTGAATCCTGCCGCCTTCCACCGTCTCGGTACGAACGGTCTTGGAGATCTCGTAGTTGGTAGTTTCCTCGGTGCGGTTGCTCGAGGACTGGTTCTTCGGCAGCACCGGCGCAACCGCCGCCGCTTCGCCGGTGGGCACGTTGTTGGCGACCGTGGTTTCATCGCCCGGCGCCGTGTCCTGGCTGGATGAGGTATCCTCGACTGTGCTTGAGGAGCGCACCACACGGCCGTCGGGATCGAACTGCTCGGCGCTCTGCGTGACCCTGTTGAAGTCGACTTCGAGATTGACGGTGACTTTGGCCGCACCCGGGCCGGCGATGTTCTCGATCACCTCGAGAACCTTCTTGCGGTAGCTGTCTTCCAGGGCCGACTTGCGCTCGTCGGCATTGGAGCCGCCAGCGCCGCCGACATCATTCTCCGAACCTGCGGCCCAGGTCCGGCCATCCGTGTCGGCAATGGTGACCGCGCCCAGTTCGAGGCCGGGCACGGCGCTGGCCACCAGGTTGCGGATCGCCCGCACCTTTTCGGTGGTCATCGTGTTGCCGGTGATGTTGAGGACGACCGACGCCTTGGGCTTTTCCGAATCACGCTGGAATAACGGGCGGTCGGGGATGGACAGGTGGACCTGCGCCGCCTTCACCATGTCGAGGGAGGCGATGGTGCGTTCCAGCTCGCCTTCGAGCGCGCGCACCTTCTTGATGTTCTGGACGAACTGGGTCTCTCCCAGCGCATCGCTCTTGTCGAAGATTTCCCAGCCGACCGAGCCGCGTGTCGGCAGGCCCTGCTCCGAGAGCATCATCCGCGCTTCGTCGACCTTTGCCCGCTCGACGAAGATGGCCGAACCGCCGCCTTCCAGCGTGTATTTGACGTTGGCCGTGTCGAGCTTGCCGGCGATCTCGGCTGCTTCCTCGAGGTCGAGGCCGGAGAAGAGCAGGGAGTTGCCGCCTGCGTCCCCGCGCAGCATGATCACGCCCAAACCGCCGCCGACCAGCGCGGTCACGACCAGCGCTGCAGCGATGCGCATCCTGCCGGAGCGCGCCAGCTGGGCGATCAGGTTGGGGGATTCAGCGGGATTGGTGTCGGCCATAGACGCCCGGAAAAAACTGCCTGCCGCGGATTGCGGCTAGGCAGGAATTTCCCGGTGCGTGGTAAACGCCGACTTAAGGCGCGCGCTAATGTGGTTAGCGAAACCTTAAAGTCTGCTGCTCCTGCGGCGCAACTTCCCCGGCTTCCTGGGGCTGCGCCGGCGAGGTCGCCTAGCGGTAGTTCTGGAGACGGGTGGTGCGCAGGCCCTTCACGCCGTGGCGTTCGTAGAGGCGCTCCCAGCCGGCGAACTCTTCCTTGGTGAGTTCGTAACGGCGGCAGGCATCTTCCTCGGTGAGAAGGCCTCCGTGCACCGCAGCCACGACTTCCGCCTTGCGGCGGGTGACCCACCGCTTGATCCCCGGAGCGGGGAGGTCGGCGAGTGTCAGGTGGCGTCCGTCGGGTCCAATGACGGCCGCGCTCGTAATGGCGCTTTGGCTCAGCATGGATGACTCCCTGTGCTGCTCGGTCTTCTCGTGGACCATACGCAGCGCGTCCTAAGGTCATCCTCGCGGAGACCGGCGGCTTTTCGGCAAATTTGCATGAATTGTCGGCGGCAAGCTGGACCAACAAACCCCGCAGGCCACAGGCGGGAAGCGGAAAAAAGGGCGATGGCGCAAGCGTTCATCGCCATTTCTCCGCATCCCACATGCTAACCATGCGAGTGTGCTAACCACTCGCTAACCTTACCGCTTCAGCCGGATCAGCTCGTCGAGCATCTCGTCTGCAGTGGTGATGATCTTCGAGGACGCCGAGTAGGCTCGCTGAGTCATGATCAGGTTGGAGAACTCCTCCGCCAGGTCGACGGTGGAGCTTTCCAGTGCTCGCGCCTTGATGCCGCCTGCGCCGGCAATGCCAGCGCCGCGCATCGACAGTGCGCCCGCGCCCGGCCCGAGGCGGTAGACGCCGCCATGTTCCGGGATCAGGCCGTCGACGTTGCCGAATGTGGCCAGCGGAATCTGATAGATCCGGCGCGTCAGGCCGTTGGTAAAGATCGCGGTGACGAACCCGTCGTCATCGACGTCCACCGACGCCAGCGAACCGAACGGCGTGCCGTCGATCTGGCTCGTCCCGAGGGCAGAGGGGCTGTCGTAGTTCGTGAGACCGCCGGGCGCGCCCGGACCGCCGATATCGAGGTTGATGGTCTGCGTGGCGAGACCCATCGTGGCCGCCCATTGCAGGCCGCCCCCGCCATTCTGGTTGATCGTCAATGTCGTCGGCAGGGTCGTGTTGGCCAGGTCGATCTGCCCGAACGGCGTGAACCGGACGATGCCTGTTGCGATCTGTCCATCGATGCGCGGCGCGCCGCCTGTGAGTTCGGCCGCCGGGAAATGAACCTCCGTGTACCAGGCGTTTGGCCCTTGCTTCAGGAAGGACATGGTCAGCGTGTGAAGGCCGCCCTGGCTGTCATAGACCTGGATCGGGATCTGGTAGTCGGGCGTGACGTTGCCTGACGCCATGTTGTTGGCCGACACCGTCGCGTTGTAGGTCGCCGCCGCCGGCGAGACCGTCTCCGAGGATTGCAGGTTGGCCGAGAGGGAGAGGCGGGACGTCGCCTCGGCGCCGCCGGCGATGCCCGACACGCGGACTGGCTCAAGCGCATTGAGGTCGGTCGGGTTCGCCGTGACGGCGCCCGTCGCATCCACCGGCCAGCCCTGCAGGTAGTAGCCGGCCGTGTTTTGCAGATAGCCATCCGAGTCGGCGGTGAACTGGCCTGCGCGCGTGTAGTAGTAAGGATCGCGCGATGTCGCATCGTCGGACCGGCCGCGCACGACGAAGAAGCCGTTGCCTGACACGGCCATGTGCGTCGCCACCGACGAGGCCTGCGTCGAGCCCTGCTCGTTCATCAGCGGGCGCGAGGTCGAGAGCACGCCGCCTGCGTTGTAGGTCGTCTGCCGGTTCTGCGAATTGAGCAGCGCAGTGAAGTCGTTGCGCATCCGCTTGTAGCCGACGGTGTTGACGTTCGCGATGTTGTCGGAAATCGCCGCCAGCGCGCTGGAATTCGCGCGCATACCGGAGGCGCCAGCAAGCATGGCCGAGTTGATACTCATAGTCGAAGCTCCCGTGACAGGGTTCTCTGGGTCGATGGGTTCATGGCCGCTTTGCAGCCGGTCGGCGCGCTTCTGCGCCGGTATGGTTCGTGGGCCGGTGCGCTATTTGCGCATCAGCCGGATGACGTCGGCATAGGCGAAGATCCCGGCGCCGGTCGTGAGCGCCGGCTCTCCGTAGGTGAGGTCGACGCCGGTGACAGTCGTCACCAGCGAGTGGTAAGGCGTGATGGCTTTCTTGTTGGCGTCCTCGGCGACGACCGAGATGTAGTAGGGCCGGTCGAGCGCGGCGGTTCCGCCGCCGATGAGGTCGCCGTCCCATTCGAAATCGTGCGTGCCGGCGGTCTTCTCGCCTGTCTGCGAATAGACGACCTTGCCGTCCGCATCGGTGACCGTGACCGTTGTGGACGATGCGTCGGCCGGCAGGCTGTAGCGCCAGTGGATCGGTTCGCCGGTGAAGTGTGCGCCGGCGGAATCGATCTCGGCGTCCTGGCCGAGATAGCCCGACAGCATCGCGCC
>DATBNA010000659.1:0-2377 GCA_036554545.1 Hyphomonadaceae bacterium | reverse complement strand
AACAGCAAGGATGCGATGGTGAAGGATGGCGTCGGCAACATTGCCCGCCGCTACACCTTCCGCATCGCGCCGGATGCGAAGTTCGAAGGCATCCTCAACGCGAAAACCGTCAATGGCGAGATCATCTCGACCGAGCCGACGAAGGAGATGTGGATCCGTGATCCCAGCTATGCGCGCGAAGCCCAGATCCTTGAGGCGCAGGCCAGGTTCAAAATGCAGCCCGATGGCAGCCTCACCGGCATCCTCGCAGGCTACCGGCCGTGGCAGCGTTTCTATCAGGGAATGGTCGAGGCGCGCGGATCGGTGATCGAGCAGCTCTACTGGATCGAACTGCCGGGCCTTTATCGCGCGCTAAAGCGCAATGCGGACTACAGCCCGACTGGGCCGGGCGGTGAAAAGACGCACATCTCCTTCGCCCTGCGCGTGGATGCGGTCCCCGCCTATGTGATGACCCCGGATGCGAAGACGGCGGTGACGTCGGTGCAGTCGTACAAGGCTGTCGCGCCGCCGCCGGGGCCGCCGCTGCACGCCTTCATCACCAACAAGTATCGCGTGACCGATGGCCTCGTGCCGGACCGGAACGGCAAGATCCTCGCAGGTCCCAATGCCGTCATTCCGCCGCCGGCCTCGATGACCAGCGCGGCGAACGCCACGACTGCGACCGGCGGCGGGCGATAGGGCGTTCAGGCCTTGCCCATCTCCATGTATTTCTTCCTGTCGGCTGGGCTCAGGCGCTCGATGGCGTAGCGCAAGGCGACGCGTGGCATCGTGGCGGCGTGTTTCTGCAGGAAGGCGTGGAGACGCGGCCGGTCGATGCCGATGCAGCGCACCATGGTGCCGACGGCCTTCTGGATGATCTCTTCCTTCTCGTCGATCAGGAGTTCGCAGATAGCTTCGGTATCCGCCGTGTCGTTCTGCTTCATGATGAACCAGAGGCAGGCGTAGAGCGCGGTGCGCCGCTCCCACATGTTCTTCGACTTCGCCAGCTTGCGCAGGATCGCGCGCGGCTTGTCCGCGAGATACTGGCCGATGACCGGCTTGGCGGCGAGGTCGACGAGGTCCCAGTTGTTGATGCGGTCGTGGCGGCGGAGATAGAGATCGTAGAGCTCCTTGCGGCGCGCCTCTGTCGTCTTCTTCAGCATGGCCTGCTGGCCCATGATCGACATGGCGCCGGCGCGGACCTCGTGGATGTCCGACTCCATCAGCTTTTCGATTTCGGCGGGGTTCATGTCGACGAAGGATTTCGCCAGAGCGAACAGGGCGCCCATGCGCACGCCGATGAATTTGTCGCCGTGAGCGTACTCGCCTTCGCCGGACTTGAAGTAGCGCTGGATCTTCCGGAGTTCATCGTCGGACTGGAAGGTCTTGAGCCTGGCGATGAAGGTCTTCGCGGTCAGATCTTTTGCGTCGGCGGCCTTCATGGGCGCGACACGGGCTGCTGGTTTCTTTTTCGCTGCAGGTTTCTTCGCCATGTCGTCCCCGTGACCTGGATCATCACTTGTGGTTATGAGGCTTCATGGCTGACGCGAAGAAAGACAAGCCGCAAGGCAGGGTTTTGATCATAGCCGGATCGGATTCCGGCGGCGGAGCGGGGATACAGGCCGACATCAAGACGGTGACGGCGCTGGGAGGCTATGCGGCGACAAGCATCACGGCGCTGACGATCCAGAATACGCTGGGCGTTTCGGGGGTGGTAGCGACGCCGGTGAAGGCGGTGCGGGCGCAGATGGAGGCGGTGCTGAAGGATATCGGCGCCGATGCGCTGAAGACGGGGATGCTGGGGGACAAGTCGCTGGTTGAGATGCTGGCGGAAGCATTTGCGGATCTCGCGCCGAACATCCCGCGCGTAGTCGATCCGGTGATGGTGGCGACGTCAGGCGATGTGCTGCTGCCGAGGGAAGCGGTCGATGCCGTGCGCAAGCTCATGGTCCCGCAAGCGGCAGTGGTGACGCCGAATGCGCCGGAGGCGGAAGTGCTGACGGGCAAGGCTGTAGAGACGATCGACGGACAGCGGCGGGCGGCGGAGAGGCTGCTGGAGATGGGCGCCCAAGCGGCGCTGGTGAAAGGCGCGCATGTACCAGGCGATGTCATCGTCGACGTGCTGGCGACGCAGCAGGGCGAGCACTTCTTCGAAGGTCCGCGCATCGAGACGAAAGCGACGCACGGGACCGGCTGCACGCTGGCGTCCGGCGTCGCTGCCGGGATTGCGCGCGGGTTGTCACTGAAGGATGCGGTGGCGTTGTCGCGCGCCTACCTGGTCGAGGCGATCAGGCGCGCGCCCGGACTGGGGCGTGGCAATGGGCCGGTCGACCATGGCTGGCCGTCACGCGATCCTGAAGCGTTCGCGGCGATGTTCGCGAAGTGGAAGCCGGCCTAG
>DATBNA010000650.1:0-2867 GCA_036554545.1 Hyphomonadaceae bacterium | reverse complement strand
GTTCGCTGGATGCGGCCGCGCGTGACGCACTCGCGCGCTGGCTGCCACAGGCCGAACGCATGCCCGCGCCGCTGCGCGATCGCCTCGAGCGGCTAACTGCTGTCTTCGTCGGTGAGAAGGCATTCGTCGGCTGTGGCGGCTTCCAGGTGACGCCGGAAACGAAGGTGGCGATCGCCGCGCAGGCCTGCCTGCTGGTGCTCGGCCGGAATACGCACGTCTACGACCGCCTGCGTTCCGTGCTGGTCTATCCCTCGCAATTCGTGGTGCCCGGCGAATGGCACGACGAGCACGGCGTGGTCACCGAGGAATCGCGCGTGCTCGCCGGCGAGTCCTGGGACGTCAGCCGCGTGATCCTGTCCTGGGAGGACGTGGACAGCCGCGGCGCGCCGGGCGAGGCCTACAACGTCGTGATCCACGAGTTCGCGCACTACCTCGATCACGAATCGGGCGGCGCGCCGTGGATCACGGGCAGCGGCGCCAGGCGACGCTGGTTCCGGCTGCGGGACGCGGAACTGGAAAAACTGCGCGCGCAGGCCGGGACCGGGACGCGCACCTTCCTCGACCCCTATGCCGCGGAAGACCGGGGCGAGTTCTTCGCGGTCGCGAGCGAGGCGTTCTTCGAGGAACCCGCTGCATTCGCCCGCGAGTTGCCCACGCTCTACCGCGCGCTCGCCGGCATCTACCGGCTGGATCCCGTCGCCTGGTTCAGACGCGCAAACTGACCCTTCGGAGCCTCGCCCCGATCAACGGACCTGGTCCACAGCTCTCGCTGCAATTCGTTTGTGCGATCGCTAGACTGAGAAGACCGATCAGGTCCGGAAGCGAAACCGGGGAGATGCCAAGATGACTTATCCTGTGGCGCGCCGCACGATAGGCACGGTGGCGCTGATCTTGACCGCCCTTGTGGCTGGCGTCGCCAGCCCGGTACGAGCGCAACAACCCACCAACGAGAAGATGTCGACGCGCGCCCAGCGGCTCGCCGCGAGTCTCGACGTGCGCCAGCCGGTCGTGCCCGGCGTCATTGCAGGTTGGGAGGGCGACCCGCGTGCGGAGTCCTGGGTCAGCAGATGCGATGCCGAGAACGACGGATCGGCGTGCTGGCTGGCGGCGATCGCGCTCAATGCCGGCAGCGGGATCGATTTCATTGGCGGATCGAAGTGGCCCGTCCCCGATACCGCCTTGCAGTATCTCGCGAGAGGCTGCGAACTGGGTGCAGCCGAGGCCTGTGCCGATCTGGGTGATCTCAGCCGCTTCGGGCTGCAGGACTGGCGCAAGGCGCTCGTGCAGGACCCGCATCGACCGATTGCACTTGCAGAACGGATGCTCGTCATTCCGCACAACCTCAGGAAGGCAGCCGACTGGTATCGGCGGTCCTGTGAGCTCGACAGCGCCTATGGCTGCTATCTCTGGGCTGAGTACCTGGATCGGGGGATCGGAACGCCGGCGGACCACGCGGCAGCGCGCCAGCTATTTGCCGAAACCTGCAGTGCAGGCATGACCCTTGGCTGCCTCAGGGCGAACCAGGCACAGGCGACCGTGTATCCGTTCAAGTTGTTCTCGGCGGCAGACAGCACGTGTGCAAAGGATGACGAATGCTGGAAAGAATGCGCCGCGGGAACCTGGGGAGCCTGCGACAGGGTTTCGATCAGCTTTCATCGATCATTGCTTTCGGAACCCGGGACACAGCAGCAGCTGAGCGCGACATTGGCAAAGGCCTGTGCGGCAGGCGCGGATTGGGGTTGTACGTCGCTCATGTCTCAGGGCCCGTCCAGGCCCGCGCCAGGTTCGGCGGCCGACAAAGCTCTTGGACCCATGCGCGAAGCGTCCAGTGCAGGCTGTGCGGCCGGCTCGGCCACAGCCTGCAGAGATCGTTGCGCGGTTGCTCCAGCGCCGGATTGTGCCGATCTTTGCTATGCCGCAGGCGGACGCGATACGGACCTGGAACGCCAGGCACAGATCTATGCATTTCCAAGGTGCGCGGGCAAGACGATCGAGGCGCGTTGGCGCGAGTGCGTCGTGGGCAACCCATCGGCCTGCGCGGAGCCAATCGCAGCGCTCACCGATACGCAATTCACTCCGGACGAAGCAAAGGCCTATGCCGGTGCGCGCCATGCCGTCCTTCGCATGGTCTGCAATGCCGGCGATCTCTATCGCTGCCTGATGCTCTCGCAGGAATTGCAGGCCGCACAGGCGGAGCAGCTGGCGCGCGCCTACGCGTACGGGATGTGCGCCCGAGCCGAGCGTCCGGAGTGCGGGCCGCTCTTCCAGGCACTGAATCCGCTGGAACGGGCGATGGCAAGCGAGTGGTATCCCGCGATGCCGTCCTGGACGCCGCCTGTACCCGGGGTCGTGAGCGCGCTGGAGCAGTCCTGCGGAACCGGACTCCCAAGGGCGTGCCACGTGCTCGGTCGGTCGTACTGGGCATTGGGCACCCATCGTGAGGCGACCGGGGACAGGGAGTTGATCGAAGGCCTCGTTCAACAGATTGAGATCGACGGCCAGTCGTACGAGGAGGCCCTGGCGGAATGCCGCGAGCGCCCGATCAAGGCGCAAGGCGGCATGATCCTCGAGTGCGACGAAGCGAAGACCCGGCGCAAGTTCGAGGAGAGCCAGAAGCGCAAGCGACGCGAACTCGAGCAAATGAAGACGGTCATGAGGGGATTCAAGATAACGATCGATCCCGCGATGCGCGCCAGGGCGTACGAGGTCCTGGAACGCGCGTGCTCGGTCAACTACGAGCAGGCGTGTCGCACGAAGGATGCATACGCGCGAACGCCGGATGTCTTCTATGGCCGCTAATTGTCTGGCTCCGCCCTCTCCGACGTCTACCGGCTGGATCCCGCCGGCTGGTGAGGCGGCCTACACCC
>DATBNA010000181.1:0-2751 GCA_036554545.1 Hyphomonadaceae bacterium | reverse complement strand
CCGCTCCTCGAGCAGCTGCATAAGCGCGCCGAGGCCCGCCGGCCGCATCTTGTCGGCGATGAGCTGGTAGTTGGACCGCCCCGGATAGGTGGACAGTCGCCCTTCGGCGACGACTTCCAGCCCCTCTTCTGGCTTGAACGGCAGGCGGCCTGCTTGGCCCTTCCACATCACTGTGTTGAGCGTCGCGTTCTCGTCCTTGATGTCGAAATAGAGGTGGCCGGACTTCGCCAGCACAACGCGGCCGAGCTCGCCGCGTACACGCACGAATGAGTAGTTTTCCTCGACCGTACGCTTCAGCGCATTGGCCAGTTCGGAGACGGTCATCTCCGGGAAGTTGTCGCCCGGCCTGGGCGCACCCTGCGATTCGGCAAACTCGTCCATCGGACGAGTATAGGCGATGCTTACCGCTTCAGCTCAAGCTCTGCTTCGCGTTCCACAGCTTCCGCCTGGGCGCCGCGAGAGACGCGGACCAGCACGAAACGGCCAGACATGCTGCCGTCCAGAAACGTCCACTGGCCGTCGATCATCGTGAAAGCAGCATCGACTGCGCCGGAATAGAAGATCGGGTCGCGATGCACACCAGGAGCGGCATGGTAGACTTTCGTAAAGCGCACGCTGAGTTCGCCGCGGGCGCCCTCGATGCCGGCCGAAAGTTCGATCAGGCCGGGATGGGCGAAAGTGTTGGGCTCCAGCGTCGTGCCTGTGATGCTCCCCGCCGTATCGACGATATGCGCGGAGAACGGCACCGGGTTGGCGGCGCCCGCATACCAGTATTCCCCGGACCAGAGGCCCGTGAGATCGCTGTTGCGTGAAAACTGCGTCGCGTTCGAAGCCACCGTGGAGCGCCTTGTTTTTCCGTGCGGGACCGTACTAATCCCCGGTACAGCATAACCCTGCGATAAGCCGACCGGACGATTTATATGAAAATTCTCATCGTGGGCGGCGGAGGACGTGAACACGCCCTGGCCTGGCGGTTAAGACAAAGCCCGCGCGTCACGGATATCGTGGTTGCCCCGGGGAATCCGGGCATTGCCGTACTGGCGCGGTGCGAGAATGTCGCCGCCGACAATATCGATGGGCTGGTGGCGCTGGCGAAGCTGGAAAGGCCACACCTCGTCATCGTGGGCCCGGAAGCTCCCCTGGTCGCCGGCCTCGCGGACAAGCTTCGCGCCGCGGACATACCGGTGTTCGGGCCGTCTGCGCGCGCCGCGATCCTCGAAGGCTCCAAGGGCTTCTCGAAAGACTTCATGGCAAAATACGGAATCCCGACCGCCGCCTACGGCCGCTTCACGGAGCCGGCGAAGGCCAAGGCTTTTCTCGACACCTTCAAGCCGCCGTATGTGCTGAAGGCCGATGGCCTCGCCGCTGGTAAAGGCGTCGTCATCGCGCAGACGCGAGCGGAAGCCGAAACCGAAATCGATGCGATGCTTTCCGGCAAGTTCGGCGCTGCGTCGGCATCACTCGTGGTCGAAGAATTCATGGCGGGGGAGGAAGCAAGCTTCTTCGCTCTCTGCGACGGTGAGACAGCGGTCCCGCTGGCTGGCGCACAGGACCACAAGCGTGTCGGCGATGGCGACACCGGACCGAACACGGGCGGCATGGGCGCTTATTCGCCGGCGCCGATCCTCGACCTCGGCATGCAGCAGCGTGTGATGGACGAAATCGTCGGACCCACCGTGCGCGGAATGGCTGCGGAGGGCCGGCCCTATCGCGGCGTGCTGTTCGTCGGCTTGATGATCGACAGGGGCCGTCCGCGCGTCGTCGAATACAATTGCCGCTTCGGCGATCCCGAATGCCAGGTGATCATGGTGCGGCTGAAGGACGATCCGCTGCCGCAACTTCTCGCCTGCGCCACTGGCGGCCTTGCGGGCTGCGCGCGGCTGGAGCGTTTTGCCGATCCTGCAGTCACCGTCGTGATGGCCGGCGCGGGCTATCCCGGCGACGCCAAAAAGGGCGGCGTTATCCGTGGCCTTGAGGAGGCAGGCAAGATTCCAGGCGTCACGATCTTCCACGCCGGCACCGCGAGGAAGGGGGCAGATGTCGTCGCCAATGGCGGTCGCGTCCTGAACGTCACGGCCACCGCGCCGACCCTGAAGGAAGCTATCGCTCGCGCCTACGAAGCTGTTGAACGGATCGACTGGCCCGACGGCTTCTGCAGACGGGATATCGGCTGGCGGGCGCTTGCCCGGGACTGATTATGGGGTATGCCCCTAGGGGTAGAGTTGAAGGACGACACGGGCAGGAAATGACCGACTCCAATCCCACCGAACTTTTCAGCGGCACGAAGGATGTCGCCGAATCTCACAAGTTCGACGAAGCGAAGCTTGCTGCGTGGATGGAGAAGAATGTCGAGGGCTACAAGGGCCCTCTCACCGTGCGCCAGTTCAAGGGCGGCCAGTCCAATCCGACCTACCAGCTCATCACGCCGACGAAGAAATACGTGATGCGGCGCAAGCCGCCGGGCAAGCTGCTGCCTTCCGCACACGCGGTCGACCGCGAGTTTCGTGTCATCTCGGCGCTCTATCCGCTCGGCTATCCGGTGGCGCGGCCCTATGGGCTCTGCGAGGACGACAGCGTCATCGGCACGATGTTCTACATCATGGACATGGTGGAAGGCCGCATCCTCTGGGATGCGACGCTGCCCGACGACCAGCCCGCCGAACGCCGCGCGATCTTCGAGGCGAAGATCTCGACCTTCGCCGCGCTCCACAATGTCGACTGGAGGAAGGCCGGCCTCGAAGGCTTCGGCAA
>DATBNA010000522.1:0-11073 GCA_036554545.1 Hyphomonadaceae bacterium | reverse complement strand
GCGTTCACGGGGGCTGAGTGATCCCATCCCTGTGAAAGGCCGGATGGGGCTCCACGCTCGCTACGCATCGCCCCGGCGCTGTTGAACAGTGCGCAGCCGCCCTCCTTGCCGGAGCGATGGAGGCATTCTCCCTCAGGAATCCGGGTGTAGGATAACTTCGCTATCTTTTCTGCGCAGATTCCCGCCAGCGCCTTGAGTGCACGCTGAATCTTCTTTCCGGAGCGTTCCAGGAATCGGTGGGGTTCGTGCGGTTTTGTGCAGCTTCCGCCGGTGAGCCCGCCCTCGTGGTTCGACGGGCGCCGCCTTTGGCGGCTGCTCACCATGAGCGCTATCTGGCTTCAGCGGCTGTTGGAGCAGCCCTCATGGTGAGCAGCGGCGGCGCGTCACCAAACTCCAGGCAGCCAGCGTTGCTTCACGCGGGCGGCGTAGTCGCGATAGCCGGGGAGTTCGGCCTTGAGCGTCGCGTCCTCGCCGAGCGTGCGGATGATGAGGAAGATGAAAGCGACGCCTGCGGGGATGAGCCCGTAGAGCGAGCCAAGGGCGAGCGGCATGCCGGCCATCATCGGAATGGCGAATGCGTAGCCGGGATGGCGGATGAAGGCGTAGGGACCGGTGTCGATGACGTGATGCTCGCGGTCGGTCTGGATGCGTACGGTGGCCTCGAAGTGCCGGTTCTCCGACTGCGCCCACGCCGTGCCCATGAACCCGATCGCAAACAGCGTGTGGCCGAGCCAGACGACAGAATCCGGCTGCGGCGCCCAATGAAAGCGCCCGTCGTCGAGCGCCGACACCGGCAGGATGGCGGCGAACGACAGGATGATGCCGATGGTGACGGGCATGTCCCACGCCTTGGTGCCTTTCTGGATCCGGCTTCGCGCGGCGAAGAGCTCCGGGTTCCTGATCCAGATCCAGACACAGGCGATCGCGGTGAAGACGCCGAAGGCGGCGAGGAACATCCAGCCGCGCGGCCAGTCCCATGTGCCTGCAGGCAGGAACATCGCGGCGATCATGATCGCGAACCACACGGCGAGGCTGATCAGCCCCTGAAGCAGCGAACCCTTGCCGGTTCCCGGCCGGGCATCGGTCTGCGCCATGTTTGCCTCCGCTTGCTCCGCCTCGAAACCAACGCGTGGGCGAAGGGCTGGGCGGGCTAGTTCAGCGTTCCCGGCCCTGCGCTGACCGCGACCATGGCGGCGCGTAGCGTGCGGTCGCCGATGCGCCAGCCCGCCTGGAAGAGCTGGGCGACGGAGCCGGCGGGCTGGGCGCTGGGAATCTGGGTGACGGCCTGGTGCAGCGCCGGATCGAAGGCGGCGCCGGGCGCAGCGTCGATGGCGGTGACGCCATGGCGCGCCAGCACTGTGACCAGCTCTTTCTGCGTCAGCTCGACGCCCTCGAGCGCGGTGCGCACGGCGTCGGGCAGGGCCGCGCGCTGGTCGGCAGGCACGGAATCGATGGCGCGCTGGAGATTGTCGGAGACAGCAAGAAGGTCGCGCGCGAACTTTTCGACGGCGTAGACGCGCGCGTCCTCGATCTGGCGGTTGGCGCGCTTGCGGACATTGTCGGTCTCGGCGAGGGCGCGGAGCATGTTGTCCTTGAGCTCGTCGCGCTCTTTCTCAAGAGCTGCCACTGCTTCGGCCACAAGATCAGCAGAGAGCTGCCGGGTGTGGCCGATGGCTTCGTCCATGCCTTCATTTTCCGCCGAGATGATGGCGTCGTCGTCCGGACCAGGATTGGTGTCGTCGTTCATTACCTACTACTCTCTCTTCGCGGCCGGCGGCCGGCCTTCGGCGAGAAGGCGACCGATGACCTGCGCGGTATAATCCACCATCGGTATAACGCGAGCATAATTGAGCCGGGTCGGCCCGATGACGCCGAGCGCCCCCACGATTTTCCGCTCGCTGTTCATATAGGGCGCGACAATCATGGCTGAGCCAGAAAGCGAGAAAAGCGGGTTTTCCGAGCCAATGAAAAGGCGCACGCCCTCGGCCTCGCGGGCGGTGTCGAGCACGTTCAGCAGGTTTTCCGAGCGTTCCAGTTCGTCGAAAAGGTCGCGCACGCGGGCGTGGTCCTCGGCGGCGCTGGCGTCTTCCAGCAGGTTGGCGCGGCCTCGGACGATGAGCGAACGGCCGCGGGCCGGGTCTTCGCCGGACCATTGCGCGAGCCCCTCCTCGATGAGGCGTGCGGCGGCCATGTCGAGCGCTGCGCGACGCGAGCGAACTTCGCCAAGGACCATCTCTCGCGCTTCCGCGAGCGTGCGGCCCTTCATGCGGGCGCTGAGATAGTTGCCGGCTTCGATCAGGGCGGAGGCGGGAAGGCCTGCGGGCAAGGCGAGGACGCGGTTTTCGACATCGCCGGATTCGGCGACGATCACGGCGAGCGCCTGCTCGGACGAAATACGGACGAATTCGACATGGCGGATCGGCGCGTCGGCGGCAGGCGTTGAGACGAGGCCGGCGCCGCCGACGAGACCCGAGAGAAGGTCGGAAGCTTCCGAAAGGACATTTTCGAGACGCCGGCCCGAGCCGCCGAGACGGGATTCGATGGCCCGCTTGTCGTCTTCGGCAGGATCGCCAAGCTGCAGCAGCGAGTCGACGAAGATGCGCAGGCCCGCATGGGTCGGGATGCGGCCGGCGGAGGTGTGCGGACTGTCGATCAGCCCCATCTCGGCGAGGTCCGACATGATGTTGCGGATCGAGGCCGGCGACAGGGCGACGCCGCGGCGGGAGATGGTGCGCGAGCCGACAGGTTCGCCGGTATCGAGATAGGTCTGGACGATCTCCCGGAAAATATCGCGGCTGCGCCGGTCCATGGCCGCAAAGGCGGCCGCGGACGTGGCCGTGGCGTTCGGGTTGCGCTGGCTGGCGGTCATTGCGTTCGGAAGTTATGGGTGATGGGGCCGGGTTTCAACAAGCTGGAACCCAAGTGAATCGCACGAAAGCACTGATTTCATGAGACCTTCCGGCCGCGCGCCCAATCTTCTCCGCCCTGTTTCGCTCGAACCGGCGGCGACCCGCTATGCGGAAGGATCTTGCCTGGCGAAGTTCGGGCACACCCATGTGCTGTGCACGGCGAGCTGGGCGGCGGAGGTCCCGCGCTGGAAGAAAGGGCGCGGCGAGGGCTGGGTCACGGGCGAATACGGCATGCTGCCGCGGGCCACCCACACGCGAGGACGTCGGGAAGCCGCCGAGGGCAAGCAGTCGGGACGGACGCAGGAGATCCAGCGGCTGATCGGGCGGGCGCTGCGATCGGTCACCGACATGAAGGCGCTGGGCGAGAACACAATCACCATCGACTGCGACGTGCTTCAGGCCGATGGCGGCACGCGGACAGCGGCGATCACCGGGGGCTATGTCGCGCTGGCGCTGGCGTGCCGGTACCTGAAGGAAGAGGGGATCATCGCAGGCGATCCGCTGAGCGCGCAGGTGGCGGCGGTGTCGTGCGGGATCTTCCAGGACGCAGCGGTGCTCGATCTCGACTATGCGGAGGATTCGGCGGCGCAGGTGGACGCCAACTTCGTAATGGCGACGGGGGGGCGGCTGATCGAGATCCAGGGCACGGGCGAGCAGCGGACGTTTGCGCGGGCGGAGTTCAATGCGCTGATGGATCTGGCGGAGGCAGGGTGCGAGCAGCTTTTCGCGGCGCAGCGGAAGGCGCTGGGGCTTTGAATTGCGGTGCGCCTCCCAGCCGCTAAGGTGGCCGAAAACGGGGAGGCCGAAGATGCCGACAGACCTCAGGGGAATTGCAGCCGCGGTATGCGCCGCGCTCGTGCTGGCGGCGCCGGTTGCTGCACAGCAAGCCGCGCAGGTGGCGCTGATCGAGGGCGATGCGCAGGGCGACTATCGCGCGGCAGGTGCAGTGGCGGCCGAGATGCAGTCGGCTTCGAACGTGCTGCCGAAAGCCAGGCTCGATGAGCAGCTGCGCGCCGAGGCGGCGAAGCTTGGCGCCGACGCCGTGATCCAGGTGACCTACCAGATGACGCCGGCGGGTTCGGGCGTGAGCTACAAGGCTTCCGGCGTCGCGATCCGGTATTCGCGACAGGCAGGGGCGGTGGCGGCTGTTCCGGCGCCAGCGCCGGCTGTGCCTGCGGTTGTATCGTCCGCCGCGCCGGCGGTTGCTTCCGCGACGCCGCCGGTTGTTGCGGCAGTTGCGCCGCCGGTTGCTGCTGTCGCCCCGCCGGTTGTTGCCCCGGCGCCTGCCGTGGCGGCTGCGCCAGCGGCCGCGGCGCCCGTCGTGCGCGCCGCGTCGGCTGCTGATGTGACGCTGAATGAAGGTTCGATTGCCGGGCGGCAGTTCGTGCAGCTGGGGCCGGTGAGCGTGACGACGCATCCGACGTCGATGTTCATGAAGGTGACGCCCAAGGAGCAGACGCAGGAGGCGCTGAAGGCGGCGGCGTTCAAGATGGGCGCCGATGCGGTGATCGAAGTGAAGTACCAGATGGTCAACTCGACCTTCTCGCGGAAAGGCAACACCGCGAGCGGCATCGCCGTGAAGTTCCAGTAAATCAGGCCAGGTCTTTCGGCTTCAGCTTCATGAAGCGTTCTGGCGGCGTCCAGCGGTTCGGCAGTTCGCCGCAACCCCAGCGGCTTATCGCCTGGAGCACCGGGATGAGAGCGGCGCCTTTTGGCGTCAGCTTGTAGGCATAACGCCTGGGCCGCTGCTCATAGAGTTCTGCCTTCACCAGCCCGTCCTGCTCCATCTGCGAGAGGCGCGCGGTGAGGATATTGGTGGCGATGCGTTCGGGGCTGTCGAGGAATTCCCGGAACTTCGACTTGCCGTTGGCGAGGTCGCGCAGGATCACCAGCGTCCAGCGGTCGCCCACGAGATCGAGCGAGGAGGCGATCGGGCATCCGGAGCGAAAGTCAGAGGGGGCGGAGCGGGCCAGTTTCGTGTCCTGAACTTGTAACTTGCAAGTTGCAATGAAGATGATAGGAAATGGCGGATTTCGCAAGCAGGGCAGGCGCCGGCATGCAGGCGCGGGCCCGGAAAGATGGGGAAAAGTCATGGCGGGATTCTCTGGCGGATGCCTGTGCGGCGCGGTTCGGTATGAGAGTTCGGCCGACCCCGCGATGATGGGCCACTGCCATTGTGTCGATTGCCGCAAGTCGAGCGGCACGGGGCACGGCTCGCACCTGGTCGTGCCGGCGGACGCTGTGCGCGTGACCGGCAAGGTTTCGGCTTATGAGCGCGCGGCTGACAGCGGGAACATGGTAACGCGGGCCTTCTGCCCGGTTTGCGGATCGGCGGTCTATTCGACGAACGCGGCCATGCCGGGTGCGATCTTCATCCGTGCCTCGAGCCTCGACGATCCGGAAGTCTTCAAGCCGCAGGTAGTGGTCTATGCCTCGCGGGCGCCAAGCTGGGGCGGGATCGGCGGCGGGCTGCCGACCTTCGACATGATGCCGCCGGGCGGCCTGCCGCCGGTTTGAACGCTCTCGCCTGCCGGCGCGCTGTTCGTGTAGAGCTGCGCGACGGCAGGAGCAGGGCATGGCGGGCAAGCGCAAGGTCGACGTCAGGTCGCGGCGGACGGCGTACAAAGGGCGGTACCGGATCGAGGAGGTTGTCTTCGATTTCGACCGCGTCTCGGCCAAGGGCCGCATCACCGATGCAAAGCGCGAGATTTTCGAGCGCGGCGACAGCGCGGCGGCGCTGATCCATGACGTCGAGCGCGACGTGATCGTGCTGACCGAGCAGTTCCGTATCGCCACGCACGAGAAGGGGCCCGGCTACATCATCGAGGCGATGGCGGGGTCGGTCGATGAGGGCGAGAAGCCTGAGGACTGCATCCGGCGGGAAATGATGGAGGAGGTCGGCTATCGCGCCGGCAAGCTGACGCTGATTTCGAAGGCGTATCAGTCGCCAGGAGCGTCCTCGGAGAGGATCTTCCTCTACTATGCGCCAGTGAGGACGGCGGACCTGGTCGATCCGGAAGCGTCGGGGCTGGCGGCGGAGAAGGAAGACGTTCGGCGCGTCGAGCTTGCTCGCGAGGATTTCCTGGCGCGGCTCGACAAGGGAAAATTCGACGACGGCAAGATCGTCGCGCTGGGCTTCTGGCTGAAGTCGCAGCCGAAACAGGGCAAGCCGGCAAATGTGCGCCGGCCAACCGCGAAGAAACGCAATCGCTAGGAACGAAAGTCCGGCGGGCCTCCCCTGAATCGGATGGGAAGGGGAGCCCGCCGTCAGTCGTGTTGACGGGAGAAACCGTCAGGGGGCTGTCAGCGCGAAGCGAGAGTTGCGCCGGCAGGTTTCTGTTCGCCGTTCATTGCGGAGAGCAGGGGCGAATTGATGCGGGCGACCGTGACGTCGACAGAGTCTCTCACGCAGCTACCGTAGAACGCCGTGAGGTGGGGCTGGAGCGGGCTGTGGCTCGGCTCGGGGCCGCAGACGCGCTGGGCGGCGAGGTCGATGCGGCGAAGCAGGGTCCGCGCGCCATCGGTCGTCGAAAGGTCGAGGTCGGCGTAGCTGACCGACTCGGACGCCTTGTAGTCAGGCGCGGTCTGGGCGATCGCGGTTCCGACGCCGGTCAGCCAGAGGCCGACGATGACGGCGAGGCCGGCCGTGAGGAAGCCGGAGATACGGAGGGGGCGGTTCGGGGAGGCGTTGATCGTATCCACGTGGTTTTCTCCTTCTATGGATGACCCATGGATGGAGCCGATTGCGTGAGCCCGCTCTCCGTTTTCCAGAAACGGCACGTGATCGCAGAATTCGATCAGGGATTTTCGCAGATCGGCGAGCCGAGGCTGGTTTTCGATTCAGGCCACTGAAATCGCGTGGCTTTTCAGGAATCGATCAGACCTTTTCAGGAATCGGCGAGGGTTCGTTTAGCGCGCTGCGCCGCCATTCCGAGGGCGCAACGCCTGTTTCCTCACGAAACGCGCGGTTGAAGGGCCCAAGCGAGGCAAAGCCGATGTCGTAGGCGATGGTCGAGATCGAGACGCGCGCCTCGTTGGGATCGGACAGCCGCGACTTTGCGGCGGCGATCCGGTGGGCGTTCACGTAGCTGGGGAAGTTCCGGTAGCCGAGCCGGTCGTTTATCAGGCGGCGCAGCTGCGATTCGGGCATGTTGGCCCGCAGGGCCAGGCCGGCGATGGTGAGGCCTTCTTCCTTCCACACCTGCTGTGTGGACATCAGCATTTCGAGCCGGTCGAGGTCGGCCTTGGCGGCGCGGTCGAGGGCGGCGGCGGATCCGCCGTTCAGCGCCGGACGGCCGTTTGCGACGGCGGCATGCTCGATGACGGCAGCTGCTGCGCGAGCCGGCGAAGGGCGAGGCGCAGGCAGGGCCTGCGTCGACTCGCCAAACATGGCGCCGCGCGCCTCGAGGAAGGCAAAGGCCCCGGCCAGCACACAAAGGGTGAGCAGGGCGGCATTGAACATCGGATACCAGGCCGGCGTGTCGCCGAACATTTCCCAGATGTCGAAGCCGTTGAGGGAGAGAATGTAGAGCGCGACCGCGATCATGAAGGGTCCGCGGATCTGCCGCCGCGATTCGACGAGGTCGTTCTTCCAGCTGCGCAGGACCATTACCAGCGCCGCGATCGCAAGGCCCGCCTGGAGGAGGGTCGATCCTGTCCAGATGACCGGGCTCAGCGGCAGATTCGGAAAATGATTGCCGATACCGAAAAGGAACAGGCCCGCCGGGGCGGCAAACATGACGGGCCGGAACTCGTCGACGTCCTCGAAGAGCGCCATGACCATCAGCCAGAACCAGCCGACCGATGTCATGGCGATGAGGGCGATGGCCACCCTGATTTCCGTTGGAAAGGCGAGGGTCGAGTCGCACCACAGCTTGATGGCGAAAACGGCCGAGGTGAGGAAAAAAGCGAAGCCGGTCCAGCGGGCGGCGGGGCGGGGAGCGCGAAGCATTGCGGCCGCCATGGCGAACAGGGCGCCCGCGCAAAGGCCCAGCAGCAATTCGGAAAAGGTACCCGCCGTTCCGCCCGACATCGCTCAAGCCCCCGTGTCCGTCGCATGGGAACACTGTTTCAGATCAAGTTGCCGAGGCCATCCGTCAAGGACGCCGCGACGCACACCTTGAAAGAAGAAGCGGGCTTTCTGGCTATTCGGCGGCGGTCCGGCTGCTTTCCGGTTCATCTGGCCCGTTGAGCGCCTTTCGGCGCCATTCGGAGGGCGAGAGGCCCGTTTCATGGCGGAAGGCCCGGTTGAACGGGCCGAGCGAGCCAAACCCGATGTCGAAGGCGATAGCCGAGACAGGCGTACGCGCCTCGTTCGGATCGGACAGCCGGGCCCTGGCCGCGGCGATGCGGTGGGCATTCACGAAACTCGGGAAATTGCGATAGCCGAGCTGGTCGTTGATGAGCCTCCGCAGCTGCGCCTCGGGCAGGTTGGCGCGCGCGGCGAGGCTGGTGATGGTGAGGCCTTCCTCGCGCCAGATCTCCTGCGTTTCCATAAGCGTCCTTACCCGGCCGAGGTCGGCCTGCATGGCGCGATCGCGTGTTGAAGTATCCGGAACGGCGCGCCGGAGCGGAGAGCGGCCGGCGTGCGCCCGGGCCGTGCTGAAAATCTCGCCGCGGGATTCGAGAAAGACCAGCGAGGCGGCGTTGGCGATCAGGAAGAGGATTGCGGCGTTGGTGACGAGATACCAGCCTGGCGCCATGCCGAGATCGTCGAGCACGTCGAGGCAGCGTGTCACCAGGATGTACGCGGTGATGACGACGAGAAGCGGGCCACGAAGCTGGCGACGGGGCTCGACGAGATCGCCTTTCCAGCCACGCACGATGACCGCGAGGGCCGCAAGCGCCATGACGATCCGCATCAGGTTGGCGACAACGTCGATCCACATGTTCCACGGCGATGCCGCGTAGTGGCCAATGAGGCAGATCAGGGTGAGTGCGGCGACGGCGGCAATCATGCCTGGATGGAGCCGCGGCTCGTCCTCGAACACTGCGACCACGAACAGCCAGAAATATCCGACGGCGCCGGCGCCGATCAGGAGGCGCAGGAAGAGCAGGGCGTCGGGAAGGATGTCGAGCTCGTCATTCCAGAGCTTCAGCGCGTAGGCGGCGACCGACAGCATGAAGGCGACGCCGGTCCAGCGCACTGTTGCGCGCTCTGTCCGCAGCATGCCCGCCGCCGTCGCCAGCATCACGCCGGCGGTCGCGACAGGCAGTGCGAGCAGCACCATGTGAATGGGGTCGGCGGTCATGGGAGGAGGCACAGGTCTTTGGCTATCCGGCTCTTTGGTCGGCCAGATTTTCGATCAGTTCAGAACAAGTTTTCCACGCTGAACGCCTGCTGCATATGCCCGCTCGGCAGTTGCGCGATGAAGAAATTTTCTCTCATCCCCTATTCCACAAAGCGGAAGGCGGGATGGCTTTGCGCGATGCAGCGCGACGGGGAAAAAACCGGCCCGGCGGAGTTACGTTGAGCGGTCCGGCGCGATGCCCAGGACCATCTTTCGGAGAGCGATCTTCCCGTTTCCCCACGGAGCGTGCGGTCAAAACGGGCGCGGCGCTACTCCGCGGCGACGGCTTGTCCGTCTTCTTCGTCGTCCGACTCCGACGCTTCATCAGGATCCCAGATGAGGATGTCGCCGGGCTGGCAGTTAAGTTCGCGGCAGAGCGCCTCGAGCGTCGAGAAGCGGATGGCCTTGGCCTTGCCGGTCTTGAGGATGGAGAGGTTGGCAAGCGTAATGCCGACGCGGTCGCCCAGCTCGGTGAGCGACATGCGCCGGTCCAGAAGGACCCGATCAAGAGTGACGCGGATGGCCATTATCCGGTCTAGCAGTCCTTTCGCGCCGTCCGGGGCCGCGCTCCGCCCTTAACCAATCCGGGAAGCCAAACTTCCCTTTCGTGCAATCAACGGGCCCGGTCCCCCAACCGGATAGAGAGGAGGCCCTAGATCGTCATCTTCTGTTCTTCCCGCATCGCCGCGCCTTCGCGGAACACCTGCGCCAGCACAAGCAGCGTCAGGACCGCGAACCAGACCGGCCAGTTGATCTTCGGAAGGATGGAGGCCTCGGTCGCGCCCTCGACCCCGAACGCGCTCAGCATCAGGCGGACAAGCGTGGTGACGAACATGCTGGCGCCTTCCATCAGGGCCAGCACGATGGCAATCGCACTGAAGCGCCGCGCATTTTCCGGCACGAAGGGATCGCGGTTGACCAGCGTCTCGAACACGCCGCGCAGGTAGGCGCAGACGATCATTGCGCCGACGCACAGGATCGATCCGTTCAGCGTCCAGACGGCGAGGTCGCGGGGATTGCCATAGGCGACGACTTCCAGCGCCGGGATCGGCGCCGAGCCGTTCACCATCGAGAGGACCGAGATCGCCGTGATGATCCAGATGAAGCCGAGCAGGGCGCAGGCGACGACCCACGCAACATCCACTGCAAGCTTCAGGAATGAGGAAATCGATCCGCGGCCGGTCGCGCGCATCAGCATAAGTCGAGAGGCTCCGATCTGACCCGCGCCGAAGCTCCAACGGCGCGAGGATGCCGATCCCGCCGCCGCACGAGCTTGCCAGCGGCCAACTTGTCTGGCGGGATGGATTCGGACCATATCGAAAAACAATATGGCCGTCCACCGGGACGGACGAAAGGACGCATCTGCACATGTCGGCTCAGTTTGGGGGTGAGCGGAAACTGCAGCCGGGACGGCTAATTGCGGCGACCCACAATCCGGGCAAGGCGAAGGAGCTTTCGGACCTGCTGGCTGACGCCGGCTTCACGGCGGTCTCGGCCGGGGAGCTCGGGCTGCCGGAGCCGGAGGAAACGGCCGATACATTCCGTGGCAATGCGGAGCTCAAGGCGCTGGCGGCGGCGAAGGCGGCGGGCCAGCCCGCGCTGGCGGACGACTCCGGTCTTGCGTGCGACGGGCTCTCGGGTGCGCCAGGCATCTACTCAGCGCGATGGGCGGGGCCGCAAAAGGATTTCCGCGCGGCGATGCAGAAGGTCGAGGACGGGTTGAAGGCGGAGACGTCGTCCGATGGCGAAGTCGATCGCCGCGCAAGCTTCATCTGCGTGCTGTCGCTGGCCTGGCCCGATGGCCATGTCGAGAGTTTCGAGGGCGTGGTGCGCGGGCAGCTCGTCTGGCCGCCGCGCGGCGACAAGGGCTTCGG
>DATBNA010000171.1:0-2026 GCA_036554545.1 Hyphomonadaceae bacterium | reverse complement strand
TATGGGCGAGCTGGCGGCCGACCTGTTGAAAGCCTGGTTGGTCGAAGGAAAGCCGCTCAAGTCGGATCGCCGACTCGAAATCGGCTCCTGGATCGAACGTGGGACTACCGGCCCGGCGCCCTGAATCACTCCGTGTGCGCCATCAAAGGCGCTGAATTTCCTCTCCAATTAATATCGATTGCAAAAAACTGCAATCGATTGCAGTTTATGCGACGACAGCAGAAAGCGCGGCCGCCGCCCCTGCGTTTCGGGATGGCGCGATGTTGCGCAACTGCACGAGGGACTACCCGAGACGATCACAACGTCCGGCATTTCAAGACTCGGGAGGAGAGATATGCGTCTGTTGCTTGCGGTCGTCGCGACCGCTGCTGCGCTTGGACTGGGAGCCGCGCCAGCGGTAGCGCATCACGGGCTCGCGCAGCAGTTCGACATGGAGAAGCGTGTCGTCCTGAAGGGCAAGATCACCCAGGTCCACTGGCAGAACCCGCACATCTACTACTCGCTCGAGGTGATGGAGAACGGAAAACCCCGCACCTACAACATCGAATCCGTGCCGGTCGCCATGGCGCGCGCCGCAGGCCTCACCGCGCAGAAGCTGCGCAATGACGGCAAGGAAGTGGAAATCCACGTCCGCCCGGGCCTCAAGGACCCCAACGTCGTGTGGGGCCTCTATCTGAAATTCTCGGACGGATCGGTCGTCACGTTTGAAGGCTTCAAGGAATAGTCGAACCCGTGGGGAGGAGAGACCACATGAAACGTTCATTGCTCAAAGCCGCTTCGCTGGCTGCCCTTGTCGGGGTCGCCGCCGTCGCAGCACTGCCCGTGCTGGCGCAAACGCCGGCCGCCAAGTCCGCAGCCACAATGCCGATCAAGCGCACGGCCGATGGCAAACCTGACCTCAGCGGTTCGTGGACCTTCCGCATCGCTCCACCGCCGCGCCAGGATGCACGCGGCATCTGCGCCGGACCACGCTGTGGCGGCGGCGCCGAAGCCGCTGGCCTCGATCCGGGCGCGCCTGCGCCCGCAGCGGCAGCCGCTGCGCCGGCCGGGCCGCGCGTGCAGTTCCCGAAATACAAGCCCGAGTTCGCCGAGAAGATCGCGAAGCTCAACAAGGAGCAGGTGAACACCGACCCTGCCCTGCGCTGCCAGAACCCGGGCATTCCGCGCGTCGGCACGCCGGACAAGATCATCCAGACCGCCGATCAGATCGTCTTCCTGTATGAAGACCTCAACGGCGCCTTCTGGCGGGTTATTCCGACCGACGGCCGTCCGCATCGCACAGACGCCGAGGAGGGCCCCTTCGGCGACAGCGTCGGCCGCTGGGAAGGCGATACGCTCGTCATCGAGACCAACAATCTCGGGGAAGATACATGGCTCACCGACAACGGCGCTTTCCACACCTACAACCTGAAGACGGTTGAAGAGGTGAAACTCACTGCGGACGGCAAGCTCGACTACAAGCTGACCTCGCATGATCCGGAAGTGCTGGCCGAACCGTTCGTCAAGCAGCGGACGCTCGTGCGCAACACGAGGGAGCCGCTGCAGCCGCCGCCCTGCGTCGAGCGCAGCATCGACAAGATGGTCGGCATCGAAAGCTACCACCCGAATCCGCGCTGGTAGTTGACCGCTTCCCCGCCGCGGCGGCGCCAAACGCCGCGGTGGGCATGCGCCTGCGTTTCAGAGGCTTTCCCCGCTCATGGGTTTTCTGACCTGGCTCCAGGAGACGGAGTTCGCCCAGTTCCTGGCGTCGGATCCGTATGCCTATCCCATCCTGCTCTGCCTGCACGCTATCGGAATGGCGGGCGTGGTGGGTCTTGTCTGGGTGATGAGCGTGCGTGTCCTCGGCTATCCGAAGGGCCTTTCCCCTGCGACGTTCGAACGGATGTCGACGCTGGCGCTCTGGGGCTTTGCCATCAACACGCTCTCGGGCCTGCTGGTCTTTTCCACCGAGGCGACACGCGTCATCGTCAACCTCGAATTCCAGCTGAAGATGTTTTGCATTCTTTTCGGCGGGATCGCCGTCTGG
>DATBNA010000489.1:0-5953 GCA_036554545.1 Hyphomonadaceae bacterium | reverse complement strand
GAATTCCCGCTGGCCAAGTGGGATGCCATTCTCGCCATCAATCTGAGCGCTGCGTTCCATACGACGCAGGCGGTCTTCGGGGGGATGAAGTCGCGGGGCTGGGGCCGTATCGTGAATGTCGCGTCGGCCCATGCTCTCGTCGCCTCGCCGTTCAAGTCGGCCTATGTGGCGGCCAAGCATGGCGTGATCGGTCTCACCAAGACGATCGCGCTGGAGACGGCCGAGACCGGTATTACCTGCAACGCCATTTGCCCCGGCTATGTCTGGACCCCGCTGGTCGAGAAGCAGATCGAGGAACAGGCGGCAGCGCACAAGATCCCGCGCGAGAAGGTCATTACCGACGTCCTCCTGAAGGCGCAGCCCAACAAACGATTCGCTACGGTCGAAGAAATCGGCGCGCTGACTGCCTTCCTCTCGGGACCGTTCGCGCAAGGCATCACCGGCGCAGCCCTGCCGGTCGACGGCGCCTGGACGGCACAATGAAATCGCGGCGGGGAGAAAGACAATGAGCGATGGATCAAGCATGGCCGTAACGCGGCCGGGAAAATCCCGGCGCGCCATGGCGGCGACCAAAACCATAAACCTCGCTTTGCAGGGCGGCGGCGCGCACGGCGCCTTCACCTGGGGCGTGCTCGACCGGCTGCTTGAGGACGAGCGCGTTGCATTCGAGGGCATCTCAGCGACAAGCGCAGGCGCCATGAACGCTGCTGTCATGGCCTACGGTCTTGCCCAGCGAGGACGCGAGGGCGCGCGGAGGGCGCTCGCCAGCTTCTGGCGGCGTATCGCCCACGCGGGCCTCACCAGTCCGCTGCAGCCGACGGTCTTCGACCGGATCAGCCACAATCACGGCCTCGACGCTTCGCCAGCCTTCCTTGTGTTCGACATGATGACGCGGCTCCTTTCGCCCTATCAGTTCAACCCATTGAACGTGAACCCGCTGCGCCAGGCGCTCGACGAAACAGTGGACTTTGCCGCCCTGCGCCAGTGCGACGCCGTCAAGCTCTTCATCTCGGCGACCAATGTCCGTACGGGCAAGATCCGCGTCTTCGAGAACAGGGATCTTTCGGCCGACGCCGTGCTGGCCTCCGCGTGTCTCCCCTTCATGTTCCAGGCGGTCGAGATTGACGGAGAGGCCTATTGGGATGGCGGCTATATGGGCAACCCGGCCATCTTCCCGCTAATCTACAACTGCGACAGCAGCGATGTTCTGGTGGTGCACATCAACCCGATCGAACGGCCGGACATCCCGATGACCGCAAAGGATATTCTGAACCGCATCAACGAGATCAGCTTCAACTCCTCCCTGATGCGCGAGATGCGGGCGATCGCCTTCGTGACGCGCCTGATCGACGACAAGCAGCTCTCCGGCAGCAACATGAAGCGGATGCTCATCCATTCCATCGCCGGCGGCGAGTTCATGAAGGAGCTGTCTGTCAGCTCCAAGCTCAACTGCGACTGGGAGTTCCTCACGCACCTGCGCGATGAGGGCCGCGAGCAGGCCAATGCTTTCCTTGCAGATCACCACGCCGATCTCAACGTTGCGAGCACGATCGATATCTCCGACGTCTACCTGTGAGACCCGCATGATCGAGGCTGACAATCGATCAGCAATCTTGCAGCCTTTTCGCCAGTGGTTCGCTCGCGTCTCGGCTCCAGCGCGCGCGGCCCTGGCGGAGGCGTTTTCGCGCCAGCGGCCCAATACGCGCGTCGTTGAGGCCATGGCCAGGGCGGAGCAGCGCATCGAGATTCTTACCGGCTGGGTTCAGCTCTTCGGAATCGGGCTTTTTCTGCTCTTCTACCTGTCATCTCGGTCGGCCTTCGCGGGCGCAGGTATGTTCGAGCCCATACCGTTGGCGCTCGGCGCCTGGGCGATGTTCGTCATCTGGCGTCTGCGCCGCGCTTACGTACAGCCACTCGGCCGCAGCTTTATGGCGATTGCCGCGGCGGTCGACATCGTCGTTCTGATGGTCGCAATCTGGGGCTTTACCCTGCAATACGAGGCTCCGCCCTCGCTTTATCTCAAGGCGCCGACGCTCTTTTACGCATTCATCTTCATCGCTCTGCGCGCGCTGCGGTTCGACCCAGCGCAAGTCGTCATCACGGGCGTTATCGCGGCGGCAGGTTGGCTGGTGCTGGTGCTGATTGCTTCCACATCGGCGCCGCAGACGTCCGACTATCGTGTCTACATGACGTCACTTTCGTTGCTGTGGGGCGCGGAATGGGAAAAGGTCGCAGCCATCCTGGCTGTCACCGGCGTGCTGGCTCTTGGCGTTTCCCGCGCCCGTTCGCTGCTGATCAGCACCAATGCGGAATCGATCGCCGCCGCTGACCTGTCGCGCTTTCTTGACCGTGCGGCTGCGGAGCGCGTGCGATCCTCCGACACGGAGCTGCGGCCGGGCGATGGCGAGCTCAAGCCCGCCTGCATCATGTTCCTGGACCTGCGTGGATTTTCGGCGGCCGCATCGATGCTTACGCCCTCTCAAGTGATCGAACTTCTTCGCGAATATCAGAGCCGCTTCGTGCCCGTGATCGAAGCCGCCGGCGGCGCGGTCGACAAGTTCATGGGTGACGGCATGCTGGTCAGCTTCGGCACCTCGAAGATGACAGGCCAGGAGGCCGCGGAGGCGTTCAACGCCATTCCTTCGCTTCTGTCGGCAGCGGAAGCCTGGGCGAATGACCGATCGGCGAGAGGCCTGCAGCCGCTTCAGGTGGCCATAGCAATAGCGCATGGCGAGATCGTGCATGGCGTCATTGGCCATGACGACCGGCTCGAGTTTACGGTGATTGGCGATGCCGTGAATCTGTCGGCCAAGCTGGAAAAGCACGCCAAGGTGGAGCGCGCACAGGTAATTGTCACGCGCGATGCTCTCAATCGGGCCTGGCTGCAAGGTTCGCGGGTCGCGCCGTTGCGCCTGGTCGAAGGAGCGCGGGTCGCAGGCGTCTCGCTTCCGATCGACCTCGCCGTCATGGCCTGAGCAAGGCCCAGACAGGCCTGATGCGCCAGACGCATGAGGCCCATAGGAACCCGGCATTTCAAGGAAAAGGAGCGTTCCGGCAGTCTGCCTTCATGGCCAGTCGCAAAGCGGCCAGGGACAGAAGACCGGGAGAAGACTCCATGCCCTACGACATCGAATGGGAAACTGCATGTAACGACTTCCACCCCGCTTTTGCCCTGGTGCGCGGCGAACGTTTCGTGCCCGATGCGAAGCCCATACAACGCCGGCCCGCACCCCGTCCCAATCGCGGCATTGCGCAGAACAGGGCCGAACCCGGCAAACGCAATGTCCGGCTGGAGCAATGCATACTAACAGTTCCGGAGTTCTCGCGGTGACCGATCCGGTTCGCACGTCCTTCCATGTCCACAGCCCGACCTGTGGTTGTCCTGCCGAAGCGCGGGCAAAGGGAGAAACCGACAACCGACCGCGCGTTGTCATCGCTGGCGCGGGTTTCGGCGGCCTCTCCGCTGCCAAGGCGCTGGCCAAGGCAAATGTGCGCGTGACGATCGTCGACCGCCGCAACCATCATCTGTTCCAGCCGCTGCTCTACCAGGTGGCGACGGCCGGCCTCTCTCCGAACCAGATCGCAACGCCGATCCGCACGATCCTGCGCAGGCAGAAGAACGCCGAAGTGCTGCTTGGGGAGGTTACTGATATCGACAAGACTCATCGGCATGTCGTGGTCGATGGCCGCAGGATCAATTTCGACTACCTGATCATCGCGACGGGAGCCCGCCATTCCTATTTCGGGCGCGATGACTGGAAGGCCTTTGCTCCCGGCCTCAAGTCGCTTGAGGACGCAACCGAATTGCGCCGGCGCATCCTGCTCGCATTCGAACGCGCAGAGGCAGAGCCTGACGAAGCCGAGCGCCGGCGGCTGCTGACCTTCGGTGTGATCGGCGCCGGGCCGACCGGCGTCGAAATGGCCGGAGCCATTGCCGAACTTGCGCACAGGGCGCTCGCAAATGATTTCCGGGCCATCGATCCGCAGTCGGCGCGCGTCGTGCTGGTCGAAGCAGGCCCGCGCGTGCTCGCATCGTTTCCAGAAAGCCTGTCAACCTACACCGACAAGGCGCTCACCTGTCTCGGCGTCGAAGTCATGACGAACACCCGTGTTACCGCCATTGAGGGGGACGCAGTGACCATCTGCAACGCTGGCGCGCAGATCGCGTTACCCTCGGCCTGCGTAGTCTGGGCCGCCGGCGTCGCCGCCTCGCCTGTTGCCAGATGGCTTGGCATAGACGCCGATCGCGCAGGGCGCGTAACCGTGAAACGCGATCTCTCGATCCCGGGTTACCCGTGTATCTTTGCGATTGGCGATTGTGCACATGTGATCGACAGGGAGGGACGACCGCTCCCCGGCCTTGCTCCTGTTGCAAAGCAGCAGGGAGAGCATGTCGGCCGCTTGCTGGCCCGTGACGTGAGACATCAGCCGTCGCGGCGGGCGCCGTTCCGCTATCGTGATTTCGGCGCGATGGCGACGATTGGAAGAAAGATTGCGGTCGCAGACTTCGGGACAGTGAAACTCAAGGGACTTGTCGGCTGGCTCGCCTGGTGTCTCGCGCATGTTTATTTCCTGATCGGGTTTCGCAATCGGCTGTCGGTCGCGAGCGACTGGATGTGGAGCTATCTGACCTTCGAGCGCGGATCACGGCTGATCACCGGTTCTTCCGAGCTTGCGACAATTGAAGCAAGTGATGCCAGCAAACGGCAGGCGGCCTGAGCGATGCGCGTGACCTTCTGGGGTGTTCGAGGCACGTTTCCCGCCACGGGCCAGCGTTTTGTCCGCTATGGCGGCGACACGATGTGCATCGAAGTGATGTGCGGCGCAACGCGCCTCATCCTCGACGCCGGATCTGGCTTGCGCGCGCTCGGCGAGCGACTGGCGATCGATGCATCGCCAACCACAGCTCACCTTCTCCTCAGCCATGCGCACATGGATCACATCATCGGATTCGCCCAGTTCGCGCCGCTGTGGCGAGCGGATACGCGCGTGGTTGTCTGGTCGGTCCCCGGCGGAGACGACGATCCGGCAGAAGCCGCCAGGGCGCTCCTGTCACCGCCCTTTACACCGGCCAAGGCCGCCCGGTTTCCGGCGAAGGTCGAGTGGAAAACAGTGGACGCCCCGTTCGAGCCGGATCCCGGTATCAGGGTTACCCCCTTTCAGGTGAATCACCCTGGCGGCGCCGCAGGCTTCCGGATCGATCATGACAACCGGTCCGTCTGTTACATCACCGACCATGAGCATGGCGATGTAACCACGGATAACCATTTGACGAATGTGGCCAAAGAAGCCGACCTTATTATCTACGACGCTACCTTCACCGAGGACGAGATGAAGATGCGGCGGGGTTGGGGCCATTCGACCTGGGAGGCAGGGATGCGGCTGCGCGACGCTTCGGCTGGAAAGCTAGTTGCGTTCGCCCATCACGAGCCGCAGCGAATCGATGACGATCTCGACCGCCTTGCCTGCGCGGCCGCCCGCGCCGGCGCCAATGCGGTGTTCGCGCGCGAGGGACTGTCGATCGACCTCTAGATACGGAAACAAGCCGGTGGAGAGACCGGCAGTCGGGACAAGGGATACGCATCATGGAGATGCAGCAGATCAGATACTTCGTCGCGTTGAAGCGGGAGCTGAATTTCACGCGCGCCGCTGAGGTCTGCAATGTGAGCCAGCCGGCGCTGACGCGCGCCATCCAGGCGCTGGAAGCAGAACTTGGCGGCCCACTGTTCCACCGCGAACGTTCGGCGACGCATCTGTCCGAGCTGGGGCGCATGATGGCGCCCTATCTTGAGTCCATCCTCAACCAGTCGCAGGCCGTGAAAGAGCGCGCGAAGGAGTTCGGCCGGCTCGAAAACCTCGAACTGAAGGTTGGCGCCATGTGCACGATCGGGCCGACCGTGCTGTCCGAATTCATCGTCCGCTTCTATTCGCAGTTCGACGGCGTGGGCCTCAC
>DATBNA010000446.1:0-2439 GCA_036554545.1 Hyphomonadaceae bacterium | reverse complement strand
CCTATGTCAGCCTGATCGTGCGTTTCTAAGCGGTCAGCGCCCGACGATCCGTCCGTCGACCATCCGGACGATGCGATCGGCCTGGGCGGACAGCTTGTCGTTGTGCGTGACGATGACGAAGGTGGTGCCGCGGGCCTTATTCAGCTTCCTCAATAATCCAAACAGCGCTTCGCCGGTGTGCGTATCAAGATTTCCGGTCGGCTCGTCGGCCAGGACGAGATCGGGACGCTGCATCAATGCCCGCGCGACCGCCACGCGCTGTTGTTCTCCTCCGGACAGCTCTCCCGGCTTGTGGTGCAGCCGCTCGCTCAATCCCACGTCCGTCAGCAATTGCACGGCCTCCTTCTGCGCGTCGTCCTCCTGGCGATTCTGGATCAGGGCCGGCAGGAACGTGTTCTCGATGGCGGTGAATTCAGGCAGCAGATGGTGGAATTGGAAGACAAAGCCGATCCGCTTGTTGCGGAATTCCGCCTGCGCGTCTTCGGACAGCGCGAACACGTCCTGCCCGTCGAACAGTACGCTGCCGCTGGTCGGGCGGTCCAACGTGCCGAGCATGTGCAGCAGCGTGCTTTTCCCTGCGCCGGAGGCGCCGACAATGGCGATCATCTCCCCCAGGGCGATGTCCAGTGTGATGCCTTTCAGGACGTCCAGCGTATGGCCGTTCATCTGAAAGGACTTCTGCAGATTGGTGACCTTAATCAAGGCAGGCCTCTGTTTGAACTCTTCCATGATGCTTAAAAAGGTCAGCCAACGCGGCCGAGAACAAAGTTGGGGGCCTTTTTTAGCATCATGCTATTCATAGCGAAGCGCTGCCGCCGGGTCGAGTTTCGCCGCCTGTAGCGACGGGTACACCGTCGCGGCGAAGCTGATGAGAATGGCGGAGAACGAAACCAGCAGGACGTCCAGCGCCTGGATGTGCACCGGAATGTGGGCGATGTAGTAGACCGTCTGGTCGAAGGTCCAGTACTTCTCGATCAGGTAGAGAAAGGCGTAGCCGAGCGGGATGCCGATCGCCGTGCCGGCGAAGCCGATGATCAGCCCGTTCAGCATGAAGATGCGCATGATGGCGCGCCGCGTGGCGCCCATGGCCTTGAGAATCGCGATTTCACGCTGCTTTTCCGTGACGATCATCGTCAGGGTGCTGATGATGTTGAAGGAGGCGACGGTGATGATGAGCACCAGCAGCAGGAACATCATCGTCTTTTCGAGCTTCAGGGCCGAGAACAGGTTGCGGTTGAGCTGCATCCAGTCGCGCGCCCAGTAGGGAAAGCCGAGCGCCTGCTCGATGGCGCGCGCGATGTCGGCGGCCTGGAAGATGTCGTCCACCTTGACTTCGATGCCAGTGGCGGCGGCGCCCATGTTGAAGAATTTCTGCGCTTCGGCCAGCGACAGGTAGGCCAGCGACGAATCGTACTCGTACATGCCGGATTGAAAAATGGCCGCCACGCGAACGGTCCGTATCTTCGGCGTCATCATGACGGCGTTGAGCGAGCCGGCCGATCCCACCGGGGAGACGATGTTCAGGGTGTCGCCCACCGTGACGCCCAACCGCAGCGCCAGTTCCTTGCCCAGCGCGATCCCGATTGGGTTCGAGGGAGCCGGCGCCGCTCCGGGCGCGGCCGCGGTCGGGTGCTGTGGCTCCGGTTCGAGATCGTCCAGCCGGCCGGCGGTGATGTTTTTCCCCAGTTCGGTCACGCGGATTTCCCGTTTCGGGTCTATTCCACGGACGACGACGCCCTGCACGGCGGAGCGGGACGTCAGCATGACCTGGCGATAGATGAACGGAGTGGCGGCGACGACGTGCGGAGTCTGTTCGACCTTGGAGGCCAGCGCGTCGTAGTCGGCAATGCTGTCGCGGGTCCGGTCCTGGACGACGATGTGCGAGGTGGTGCCGAGGATTTTCGCCTGCAGGTCCTCCTTGAATCCGGTCATGATGCCCAGCGTGCCGATCAGGGCGGCGACGCCGAGCGTGATGCCGGCGATGGAGACGACGGTATTGAGCGAGATGGTCCGGTTGCGGCGCTTGGCGCGCAGGTAGCGCAGCCCGATGAATATTTCGTAGGAGCTCGGCATGGCTATTTTTCAGGGCGAAGCTGCGGGAACAGAATCACGTCCCGAATGGACGCCTGATTGGTGAAGAGCATCACGAGGCGGTCGATGCCGATGCCCTCGCCGGCGGTGGGCGGCATCCCGTACTCCAGCGCGCGAAGAAAGTCCTCGTCGAGATGATGCGCCTCGACGTCGCCGGCCTCGCGCCTGGCGACCTGCGCTTCGAACCGCTGGCGCTGGTCCAGGGGATCGTTCAACTCCGAAAACGCGTTGGCGATCTCCCGTCCCGCGATGTACAGCTCGAACCGGTCGGTCAGGGACGGGTCGGCATCCTTGCGGCGGGCCAGCGGGGACAGCTCGATCGGGTAATCGGTGATGAAGGTCGGCTGG
>DATBNA010000429.1:0-1885 GCA_036554545.1 Hyphomonadaceae bacterium | reverse complement strand
GAAATCTCATAGACGCCAACACTGCGAAAGAATGGGGCCTCGTCTCGAAGGTGGTCCCCGGCGACCAGCTGATGGCCGAAGCCATGGCGCTTGCGACGCAAATCGCCAAGCAGCCGCCGCATTCCCTCCGCGTCGCCAAGCAGCTGCTCCGCCACGGCACGCAGGCGAGCTATGACACCATCATGGAAATGTCCGCCGCGGCTCAGGGCCTGATGCACCACACCAAGGACCACGAGGAAGGCGTCGCCGCCATCCTCGAAAAGCGCGAGCCGGTGTTCAAGGGAGAGTAGGGGGCATGAAGAAGGCGGGCATCGGAATCGTTGCCGTCCTTGCTGCTGCAGTATTCGGGTTTGTCGCATTTGGAGCGCTGGACCGGTACATCTACGAATTCGGCCTCAACCTGAACTTGAAGCTTGTTGCTGTGGCCGTTCTCGGCTTGGTGATCCTCGCGACAGCTTTTGCGATGCTGATGGCGAGCTTCCGCCGCTCCAAGGCGGACTAGTGCTCAAGGGGGAGTGATCGCGCAGCGCTTGCACCCGCGCTGTTCAGGGCTACCCTGTGACTCGCAGATTTCGGGAGAGCGACATGAAAATGCGTATGGCTGCAAGCCTGATCGTCCTGGCGATGGCCGCGCCCGCCTTCGCGCAGGAGGCCTACCAGCCGCCGCGCACGAGCGACGGCAAGCCGGACTTCCAGGGCTTCTGGACCAATGTGTCGCTGACCAGCCTCGAGCGTCCGGGCAACTTCAAGTCGCTGGTTATCCCCGAAGCGGACGCAAAGCGTATCGAGGCGCAGCGCGCGGCCGCCAACGAGCGCGGCAACCAGCGCACCGACCCCAATTCCGGCGCGCCGCGCGCAGGGCAGGACGTCGGCGGTTACAACAATTTCTACGTCGACGCCGGGACGCACTACGGCAAGATCAAGGGCGAGATCCGCTCGTCCTGGATCGTCGATCCGCCGTCTGGCCGCATTCCTTACACGCCCGAAGGCAAGAAGAAGTTCGACGAGAGCCTTTCTTTCGTGCGCAACACGTTCGATGGGCCGGAAACGCGGCCAATGGCCGAGCGCTGCCTTGTGGGCTTCGGCTCGACCGGCGGTCCGCCGATGATCAACGTGATGTACAACAACACCTACCAGTTCGTGCAGACGCCCGACTATCTCGTCATCATGGTCGAGATGAACCACGACGCGCGCATCATCCCGCTCAACGACAAGCTCGACATGGAGCTGCCGCAATGGCTCGGCCGCTCGAAAGGACGCTGGGAAGGCGACACGCTGGTCGTCGAGACGACCAACTTCAATCCCGGCGAAAGCCTGCGCACCTTCTTCCAGAACTCCTACATGCTGTCGCCGGACGCGAAGGTGACGGAGCGCTTCACCCGCGTCGCTGCGGACCAGGTGCTCTACGAGTTCTCGGTCAACGATCCGAAACTGTTCAGCCAGGTCTGGAAGGCCGAGATGGTCTTCAACACCGCCAAGGGCAAGCTCTACGAATACGCATGCCACGAGGGGAACTACGCGCTCCCCGGCATCCTCGCCGGCGCCCGCAAGAACGACGCCCTCGGCAAGAAGAACTTCGCGGAGGAGGGGGAGTAGGCGTCAGATCTTCCGGCTGTCGTACGCCCAGTGGAGCAGCGCCTGTCTCTGAACCGGGCGGCAGAAGATGTCTCCGGGGCCGCAATTCGCCTTCACCTGAGCAATGTGACGCCGGAACGCCTTCCATCGCTTAATCTGCCGCGCATCGTCCTCCATGCGTCGGCCTTGATAGTAGCGGCAATACCACTGGAACCAGCCGCGCGGGTCGTCGGGATGGAGCCAGCCCTTGCGGCGCCATTCGGCCAGCTTCTGGCCGGCGAGCACACCGAAATAGTTGAGCTTGGCATCG
>DATBNA010000407.1:0-5094 GCA_036554545.1 Hyphomonadaceae bacterium | reverse complement strand
ATGAGGCTTAGGCCCTTGGGCGCCCCTTCTTTCAGATAGGTTTCGAAGAAGAAGTCCAGGACGCCCGTCTTTCCCTCGCGGATGTGGAGATATTTGCGCGAGAGCTGCTCGACGGCCTGCTCAATGGGCTGGCCTCTGCGGAAGTGCTGGTAGAGCACCGACATGACCCCTGCCCGGTCCGCGCCGGACTTGCAGTGCATCAGCGCCGGATAGGCGATCTGGTCGAACAGGTCCTTCGCGGCCAGCACGCTTTCCCGTGACGGGGCGTCCCTGGAAAACATCTGGAAATCCACCAGCTGGATGCCGTTGCGTTCGCAGGCCTCCTTCTCGAGCAGGTAATAGCCCTTCGGGCTGGTTCCGCGGAGGTTGATGATCGTCTTGAGGTCCAGCTCTTTCGCGTAGCGCGTGATGTGTTCCGGCGATGGCTGGTTCGCCCGATACATTTCGTCCGAGATACGGTGCAGGTTTCGGAAGCGGACCCGCAGGAACCCGTGGTCGCCCCAGATAAGTTCGTTCCGGGCGCGGCGGCGGCCGGCCGGTGTCGAAAGGTCAATAGGGTTGGCTACGACGGCCCCGCTGGTCATGCCCCCGGTAGATGCCGTTTCTGCCCGGGAATGCAAGGCAAGGAGGGCCGCGACCGACAGCAGCGCGGCTATTCCGCATATATGGCGACCCGGACGTCAGGGCGTATATACAGCCGCATGTTCAAGCGTCTCGCCCGCTCGCCGGTGATTCCCTTTATCGGGGGAACGCTGCTGTGGGCGTACATGTCCATTCTGTCGCACACCATGCGCTGGCGCGTGGAGGGCATGGAGCACGCGCGCAGGCTGTGGACCGGCCCCGACGGATGGATCCTGGCCGCGTGGCATTCGCGCATGCTGCTGATGCCGGTGATCCAGATCATCTACCGGCAAAGGTGGCCCAGGCGACCCCGCCCGATCACACTGATGGTGTCGAATTCTCGTGACGGCGAGTTCACCAACCGCGCCGGAATCTGGATGGGGCTCAATATCATCCGGGGCTCGGCCGCCACCAAGAAAGGCAAGGACAAGCGTGGACCTGCGGCCGCCCGCGAGGCGATGGAAGAAATGAAGAAAGGCGGCTGCATCGTCCTCACGATAGACGGACCGAGCGGGCCGCCCGAAGTCGTCGGCCTTGGCACGATCAAGCTGGCGCAGCAAATGCGCGCACCGATCGTCGTCTACGGGCTTTCGGCGAACGCCAAGCGCCTGAACACCTGGGATCGCCTGCTCTTCCCCAAGCCGTTCGCGCGCGCCGCCATCGTGATGGGCCCCCCGATCCCCACATCGAAAGACATGAACAGCGAGGAACTGCGCCAGCGCGTTGAGCGTGCGCTGAAGGAAGTGACCGCACGCGCCAACGAACTTGCGGGCCTGCCGCAGGATGTGACGCCGGTTGCGCCGCAGGCGCCGGCGCCGCCTGTCCCTGCGCCAACGAAGCCCGCTGAGCGGATCGAATCTGCAATGGAGCATGGCGGCTCGTGACCGCATCGCTCGCGATCTATCAACTCGGCACGCGCCTGCTCGAGCCGCTGGCGCCGTGGATTGTCGAACGTCGCCTCAGGTCCGGGAAGGAACGCCCTGACCGCATCGGCGAACGCTTCGGCCGTGCAAGAACTCCCCGCCCCCAAGGTCCGCTGCTCTGGCTTCACGGCGCCAGTGTCGGCGAGTCCCGTCTGCTTCTCGATGTGTTCGCCGCCCTGCGAAAAAAGCGCGACGATCTCCACGCCCTCGTCACGACGCAGACGCTGACCTCGGCCGACATGATTGCGAACTCGGGCTCCGCCAACGTCATCCATCAGATGGCGCCGGTCGACGGCCCCGGCGCCGTCGATCGCTTCCTGCAGCATTGGCGCCCCGACGCCGCCGTTTTCGCTGAAGGCGAGATCTGGCCAAACATGCTGGCGGCGCTGAAGGGCCACGGCGTGCCGGCCGCCCTCATCAACGCGCGCATGACCGACAGGACTCTCGCAGGCTGGAAACGCCGTCAGGCCTCGGCGAAGGAAATCTTCTCGACGTTCGGCTTCATCGGCGCCGCGGATCAGGCAACCGCGGAAGGCCTTTTCGCCGCCACCGGACGCCGCATCGGGACCATCGGCAATCTCAAGACAGCAACTGAAGTCCCGGGGCCGGATCCTCACGCAGTCGCCTCTTTCCGTAACGCAATCGGCAACCGCCCTGTTCTGCTCGCCGCCTCGACACATCCAGGCGAAGACGAATTCGCGCTCGACGCCTTCACCGAAGTCCGCATGCACGTCCTCGGAGCGTTGCTTATCCTGGCGCCGCGGCATCCGGACCGTGGCGATGCAATCGTCGAGATCTCGCGCGGCCGTGGCTTCACCACCCAACAGCGGTCGGAGAACAGATCACCGCCCGGCCCGGAGTTCGACGTCCTGGTCGCCGACACGATGGGCGAACTTCTTTTCTGGTATGCCGCCGCTGACGCCGTCTATCTTGGCGGCGCCACTGCCGAAGGCGTTGGCGGCCACAACCCCGTCGAGCCTGCCCAGCTCGGCAAGCACGTCTTCACCGGCCCGCACGGCTTTAATTTCCGCGAGACGTTCGAGATGCTGGAAAAGGCAGGAATGCTGACCACAGGCGCGACCAGTCAGCAGCTTTCCGACTACTGGCTCAATGCCCTCGAATACGCTCCGTCACTCTCCGCGCCCGCCGCAGTGTTCGAATCCTCACGCGTCCCATTCGAACAGACGATCGCCGCCATCCTCGCCATGCTGCCCGCTCGGGGAGCCACGCCAAATGCGTGAGCCCCATTTCTGGCGCGTCACCGACAAGCGCTCACGTGCATCTGCGCCCATGACCAAACTCCTGCTGACGCCGGCGGCGCTTGTCTATGCCTGGGCCGGCAAGCGGCGTCTCAAGCGCACGACGCCGGTCGAAATCGGCATTCCCGTCATCTGCGTCGGCAACCTCACCATGGGCGGCGCCGGCAAGACGCCTGTCACCGCCGCTGTGCGCAAGTATCTCGTCAACAAGGGCTTCCGGGCGGCCAGCCTCTCGCGCGGCTATGGCGGCGCCGAGGAAGGCCCGCTCAAGGTCGATGTCGCGAAACACACCGCGAAAGACGTTGGCGATGAACCGCTGATGCTCGCCGGAAGCGGCGAGGCCTGGATCTCGAAAAACCGCCTTGCCGGCGCAAGGGCGATGGTTCGCGACGGCGTCCACGCCATCGTCATGGACGATGGCCATCAGAACCCGTCGCTCAAGAAGACAATCTCGCTGGTTGTGATCGACGCCAGCCTTCCCTTCGGCAACCGTCATGTCTTCCCGAAAGGACCGCTGCGCGAACCAATCGCCCTTGGCCTTTCCCGGGCCGACGCCGTCATCCTCATGGGCGAAGGCGAGGCCCCGCCCGAACTCAAATCCTTCCACAAGCCGGTCCTGCGCGCGAAACTTGCCCCCATCGGCAAGCTGGTGCCGGGCCGCTACATCGCGTTCGCGGGCATCGGCCGGCCCGAGCGCTTCTTCGATGCGCTCCAGAAGTTGCCAGGCGTGGAACTGGCCGAGGCCGTGCCCTATCCTGACCACCACATGTTCGACAAAGCCGACCTCGACTACCTGATGAAGCTCGTCACCGAGCGCGGAGCGCGCCTCATAACGACCGACAAGGACCATGTGCGTCTGCCTGCCAGCATGAAGCAGACTGTGCTGCGCGCCTCGGTCGAGGCGAAGTTCGAGGACGAGGCTGCCTTCAGCACGCTCTTCTCGCGTATCGCGCCATGACCAGCGGGGACGATCGGGAAAAGCGCTACATCCGTCCCAAGGACATCGACAACCGCGCAGGCTTCGGCCAGCGGGTGATGTGGGGACTCGAGTCCTTCCTGTGGGACTGGATCTACTGGTTTCCGCTCAAGGCCATGTCGATCGAGGCGGCGTCCAACCTTGGCGCCGGCATGCTCCGCCGCCTCGGCCCGCTCTCCGGCGCCCACAAGACGGTTATGCGCAACCTGCGCATGGCGTTCCCGAAGGCCGGAGAGAAAGAGCTGAAGGAAATTGCCGACGGCGCCTGGGCCACGCTTGGCCATATCGCAGGGGAGATGCCGCACCTTGGCGAGATGCACCCCTACGAAGGCGGCCGCATCGAAGTCGTCAACGTCGAACGCCTCGACGCCATCCGCGACAGCGGCAAGCCCGCCGTGTTCTTTGCAGGCCATGTCGGCAACTGGGAGCACCTGTCGCCCGCCATCGTGAACCGTGGCGTCGACTGCCACATCACCTACCGCATGCTGAACAACCCGCATATCGACAAGCGGATCAGCGACGCGCGCTTCTCGAGCGGCATCCAGAAACTCACGCCCAAGGGCGCCGGCACGCGCGATCTCATGCGCGCGCTGGCCAGCGGCCAGTCCGTCGCGCTGATGAACGACCAGAAATTCAACCAGGGGATCGCTGTCCCCTTCTTCGGCCACGACGCGATGACGGCGCCCGGCCCCACCCGCCTTGCTATGAAGTACAATGTTCCGCTGCAGCCCATGTCGACACTGCGCACCGGCCCCGCACGCTACAAGGTCACGGTGTACGAGCCCTTCATGCCTGACGCGGATCCTGACGAGGACAAGGCGATCTACAACACCGTGCTGCGCATCAACCGCTTCGTCGAAGACCGCATCCGCGAGGCGCCCGACCAGTGGTTCTGGCAACATCACCGCTGGCCGAAGGAAGAATGGGTCAAGGCCGGCGTAATGTAGAAATCTGGAAAATAGGGGGACGCTTATGAAACCTGTACTTCTTCTATCCGCATGCATGGCTCTTCTTGCAGCCTGCACAGACCCGGCCGACAGCCAGACGCTTTCCGAGGTCCAGTTCCGCGACCGCGTGATCGGCGAGATCCAGCGCACCCACCCCGACCTCAAGCTCGAAGTGACCGGCCCGCTGATGCTGACGGTCGACGACGCCAACAAGATGAATCTGGGCACTGGTTACGACGAGTATCTGCGAGGCGAGCTCCCCCTCGCTGACATCGTCTACAAGTGGGCGCTCCTGGCCAAGCCTGAGGAAACCAAAGCCGACGAAATCGCCGACCGCATCGTCTATGTCGTCCGCAACAAGGCGTACG